>CALVRJ010000005.1 GCA_944358545.1 uncultured Bacilli bacterium
TGCTTTAAATAACTTATCTGTAATGAGAGGATAAAACTTTTTAATTGTACCTATGATATCACCTTCCTTTCTTTTTTATGATGAAGTCCTTTTTTACCTTCTATTATATATATACATCGTGCATAACCCTATTTCCTTTTTTATTTTGAACTTTCTTTTAAAATGTGACAAATTTAATTTAGATATTGGTGTATAATGTTTATGAAAGGATAAAAGGTATATGAAAAAGATTATAATTTTGGTTTTAGTTTTAGGCGTGCTTGGTTTATTTGTTGTTTTTGGGTTAAATAATAAAGAAACAGAGGTTAAAAAAGAAGAAAAAAAGGTCACTAAGGAGAAGATAAGTAAAAATTATGCAAGTGTAATTTCAAAGAACGAGGGTTCAATTACGCTTCAAGATAGTAAAAATGTTATTAAAGAGGCAAATTTAAATAGTGAGGTACAAAATGGGGATATGCTAGAATTTGTACATAAGAAAGATGATAAAACTGATGCGTTTGCAGGCAAACACAAGGTTATTGCTTATGACGATAAATTACCTAAGGCTTGGGATGATGAAGGCATTTTTAAAAAATATTATAATAAGGCATATGAAAAGATTCAGAAAATGAGCTTGGATGAAAAAATTGCCCAAATATTATTAGTTAGATATCCAGATAGTAATCAAGTGGATACTTTAAAAAGCAATAAATTTGGTGGGTATATTTTTTATGCGAAAGATTTTAAAGATAAAAGCTATAGTGATGTGCAAGAAATGATGAATAATTTACAAAGTGTTTCAGATATTCCTATTTTAACGGCGGTTGATGAAGAAGGTGGCAAGGTTATAAGAGTAAGTAGTAATCCGAAGTTATCTCCTACTCCGTTCAAATCGCCTAGAGAGCTTTATTTAGAAGGTGGGTTTGATAAAATAAAGGAAGATACAATAAATAAAAGCAATTTACTACATGATTTAGGAATTAATTTAAATTTGGCGCCTGTTGTCGATGTTACAACTAACCCGGATGATTATATGTATGCAAGAGCTTTGGGAGAAGATAGCGAGAAAACAAGCGAGTATGCAGAAACGGTAATTAAGGCTAGTAAAGGTCTTGGTGTAACATATGTATTAAAACATTTTCCAGGTTATGGTAATAATAGCGATACACATACTGGAAGTTCAGTAGATGAGCGTAGTTATGAAGATATTTTAAATAATGATTTACCACCATTTCAAGCGGGTATTAATGCAGGTGCTGAAGCTGTTTTAGTTAGTCATAACATTGTAAATAGTGTTGATGGAGATAATCCGGCATCTCTGTCAGCTAAAGTACACAATTTGCTTAGAGAAAATCTAGGTTTTACAGGTATTATTATTACTGATGATTTAGGTATGGGGGCAATAGATGATACTAAGGAAGCAACGGTTAAGGCCGTCTTAGCTGGTAATGATTTAATTATAACAACTGATTGGGAAAGCAGTATGGCCGGAATTAAAGAAGCCACTGACAATGGAAGGATTTCTTCACATTTAATAGATAAACTTGCTTTAAGAATAATTTCATGGAAATATTATATGGGTATTTTAAGATAATCGTTTGATTATCTTTTTTTTGCACACAAAAAGAAAGGAGAGATTCCTTTCTAGATTTCATCAATATATTCAAGTAATCGTAAGAACATTTTGATAAATTTCTTATCCAAGCCATCTTTGGCAAGTTTTCGAATAGCTATTCGCTTCTTTTTAATTGGTTCTTTGCCAAATAAAATGGCATCTATTTTGTCTTTGAGACTAGTTGAGATTTGCAAGTCACTTAAGATTCTTTCAATATCTTCATTGATAAGTCTAACAGCATCAATCTCAATATCGTTTCCTTGACAGTTAATAGTAAGCTGACCGATGGTACTTACGTTATTTACTTCAACAACAAAGTTTGGACCATCAATATATGTTTTAAAAGATACGCTATCACGATTACTATAGACATTGACACCATTTGTATGTTTTGTATTTCTAAAGATGATTTTATAATTTCTTTTATCTGGAACAATGCTGCTTTTACCTTCGACTGAACGGATAATTAAACTATAGTTGTTAGGTAAATAATTGTAGTCTATTTGGGTTAACAAATAGAAATCTTTACGATATAAATCACTTTCACCATCATCTTCAAATAAAGTATACGTATTACTTTTTCCTGGGAAGATATTTATTTCCATGTTTTTAGGTGGAGTTAAATCGTTTGGATTATCGTTGTAACCCATCGGAATAATCGCACCTTGTCTTGCGAATACAGGATAATCTTGGTCACGGAAGAAGCTTGTATATTTTCGGCCACCAGGGAATTTTTTCCCGGTTACAAAGTCATACCAAATTCCTTCTGGTAAATAGAAAGTGTGAATGACAACGTTCATGACTGATTCTTTCGGAGAAGTAATTGGAGCGATAAATAACTCTTTTCCAAAGAAATATTCGTTGCGATAATTAGAATCGTCATAGAGATCTTTTTTGATATAGTATAGTGGTTTAATTAAGGCATCGCCAAATTTATGATATTTATAAGCTTCACTATAAATATATGGAACTAGTTTATGTCTTAATTGCAGATAATCTTTAACGATGGTATATGTTTTAATGTCCCAGCGCCATGGTTCACGTTTATAATATTTTCCACTGTCTGAACCGAATTTTAAGATTGGTGAGAAGGTTGCAAGTTGAACAGATCTTATGTATAATTCGTTATCTTCGGTTCCTTTATAATAACCAGCTACATCGTTGGCAATAAAGGGAGCGCCTATGTTAAAGGTATTGTTATTGTAAAATGGAGTTTTTCTTAAAGTATTCCAATTTACTTCGGTTTTACCAGAGTAAGCAATTGGATAACGATGTGGAGATATAGGGTCTGGTTCAGCTAAAAGTAGTGGTCTTCGTTTATAATCCCTTTGCATGTCATAGAATTCATAATGTTTAAGCATATTTAAGGCATAGGTATCTAAAGAACCTTGGGTATCGAGCCAGTAGAAATCAATACCTAAATTGTCTAATGGATGAATATATAATTTTAAATATACATCGATAAACTTAGGATCATAGACGTTAAATGGTATTCTTCCCATTTCATCAGTTTTTAAATATTTTAAAGCTTCTTTATAGATGGGGTCAACATTAAACAAACCTTCACTTGGAGAAATATTTAAACCGATTCTAATCCCTTTAC
The DNA here is from genome assembly GCA_944358545.1 of uncultured Bacilli bacterium. Lineage (GTDB taxonomy): Bacteria > Bacillota_I > Bacilli_A > RF39 > UBA660 > Coprosoma. The sequence goes on from CALVRJ010000005.1 coordinate 3,198, forward strand.
TATGAAGATAATCTGTCATATCTTTCGGACTTCTAAATAGTTTTTTATTAAAGGTAAAACCAGTTTTTAATGGTTTGCCATCTAAAAGTATACGGTCATGCCAATCTTTATCTAAAACGACAATAGAAAGTGGTATTTCTTCTTTTTCAAAAGTGTCGACTAATTCTTTTAGAGATAAATCGTTATAGGCAAGGTTACGGCTCCACCAAACTCCTAAGGCATATCTAGGAACTAAAGCAGGATAACCTGTTATTTTAAAGTAATCTTTTAAGGCTTCTTCAAAGTCGTTATTATACATAGATAAGTATATATCGATGTGAGAATCAGCATCGGCATTTCGAAAAACTGTGCCATCTGGGTTATAAATTAAAGATTTAGAGTCATCAATACTAGCCATACCGTCGACTGAATATAGTCCTTTTCCTTCAGTTATTTTGTTACTATCTAATGATTTGTTTGGAATACCTAAATTTCTGATTTCTGGGTGCCCATAATACCAACTACGGTCTGTATTTAAAAGTTCTACTTTAAGATTGTTGTCGGGACTTACTTTACCTCCAGCAAATGGTTTTCCTTTGAGGTATGTAAGTTTAAAGTATGATGTTTGAATGACTAAGACATTTGTAGAATCTTGAAAATCAAATTTAGGGGTTTCTAAATCACGATATAAAATTCTTTCAGTTGGACTATCGATGAAGGTTCCATTTTCACTATATTCTAATCTGATTAACCTTTCTGTTAAAACGGTAAAGCGATAATTTTTACCTTTTAAAATACTTTTTTCCTTGGCAAGTCCACGTTGCATATTGATTTTAAATTGTTCACCTAAATTATACATATTCTTTCTCCCCTTTTATATTTCTTCTATTTTCATAAAGTTAGTATATTTTAGTTCTTTAAATGGATAACCACCGGTAACAATTACTTTATCACCTTGATTAATTGGTATTTCTTCTTTTACTTTGTCTTTGACTTTTTCAGTTATGTTATCGAAGTTATAGTTATCGATTAAAACTGGAAAAACGCCGAAGCATAGTTGAAGGCTTTTAGCTACCGATTTATTATTAGTAACGGCAATTATAGGACAAGATGGTTTAAATCCGCTTATCATTTTGGCCGTTCGGCCTCTATTAGTCGAAATGATAATTGTTTTACAGTCTAATTCATTGACGGCTAAAATTACACTTGAGGAAATAGTTCCAGCAATAGTTTTCTTATCTTTTTGTAATGATTTTTGAAAAAATTCTTTATAATCGATGCTTTCTTCAGATGTTTTAATAATTCTTTTGATTGTTTCAACGGTTGATATTGGGTTTAAGCTAATAGTTGTTTCACTAGTTAACATTATAGCATCGATAGCATCTGAGACTAGGTTTGAAAGGTCAGATACTTCTGCTCTATTGGGAACGGCTTTTTTTAGCAAGAAACTACTAAATTCAGCAGTGATAATCGATAATTTATTATACTTATAACATAAATCGATAACTTTTTTTTGAACGTTTGGAACTTTTTCAACTGGAATATCAATTCCTAAATCTCCTCTATCTAAAATTATACCATCTGAGACTTTGACGATGTTTTCAAGGTCATCAACGGTTCTTTTATTTTCAATTTTAGCAAGTAAACTGATATTTGAATTTTCAAGTTCAATTAAAAGGTCGTTTACTTCGAGAATGTCTTCGGCTGAGTCAATGGCTGAAATAGCTAGAAAATCAACGTTCATTTTATGGGCAAAAACTATGTCATCAACGTCACCTTTAGTTAAATATTTACGATTTACTTTACTTTCTGAAAGATAAATTTTAGAGTGGTCATAAACTTCACCACCTTTTATGACTTCACAAAGGACATAGTCTAAGCCTTTTTCGATAACTTCTAATTCGACATTTCCTTTACTTAATTTTAGACGACTATGGAAGCTTAAACTTTTGATGAGTTCGGGAAAATTGACAGAAAAACCAGTCATATTTCCTTTTATTTTATTCATATATATTCTGATTTTATCGCCAGTATTGAAATAGGCCATGCCATTTGCAAATTCACCGGTTCTTGGACAAGGGCCTTCAAGGTCAAGCATGATTGCAACGTTTGTGTTTAATTCACTATTGACTTTGTTAATTGTTTCAATAACCTTTTTACATTCTTCATGGTTTAAATAACTCATATTTAAACGGATAACATCTATTCCTGTACTGATAAACTGATATATTTGTTCTTCTAGTCTTGGAGTTATATTTACTGTTGCGATTAGCTTTGTTTTTTCCATAGTATCACCTATTTTGATTATAAATTAAATGCGAATATAAGTCAATGAAAAAAGGCTTCAAGCCTCTTACTTTAAATCGTCAATATTTTTCTTTAATTGTTTAGCGTCATCACCAAAAATTATTTTTAGCTCATTATCGATTTCGACAATTCCTTTGGCTCCCATTTTTTGAATTCCTTCTTTGTCAACTAAGTCGACGTTATGAAGTTCAACGACAAATCTAGAATTATTTACTTCATATCTGACGATATTAGCTGTGCCACCTAAGTATTCAATTAATTTATTGGCTTCTAATTTGAAGTCTTTTCTTTTGGTTCTTAAAATTGCGAATGCGATAATTAGTAAAATTAAAATTATTATTATATATTGCCATATCATTTTTAAATCACCTAACTACATTATACTATATTTATCGTTTTTTTTGTAACTTTTTAAAGAAATAATTGTATATTGACAATGATTAGTGTATCATATTTATAGGGTGATACGGGTGAAGAATATTTCAAAATACAAGATAGATAAATCAATATTACTACCTATTTTACTATTTGCCATTATAAGTGTGGTGACACTTTATGGAACGGGTAGTATTTTAAATGTTGACAATTTAGTATCAAAACAAATTATTTGGTATATTGCAGGATTTGCCTTTGTTTATTTAGTAATGACAATTGGAAATACTTATATTTACCGAATATCGTGGTTTTTATACGGAATTGGGTGTCTTTCATTATTCGGACTCTTTTTCTTTGGAACGGAGATTAACGATGCGACGTGCTGGTACACGATAAAAGGTATAGGAACACTGCAGCCAAGTGAATTTATGAAAATTATTTTAATTATTACAAATGCTTCACTAATTTCCAAGTTTAATGAGGATTTTCCTAACCCAAGTATTCGCGAGGAGTTTATGTTTTTAGTGAAAATGGCACTTGTTTTACTTGTTCCAAGTATTTTAACTTTTATGCAGCCGGATACGGGAGTCGTTCTAATTTACTTTTTAATTACTTTCGTTATGCTTTTTATTTCGGGAATTAGATATAGATGGTTTGCAATAATACTTGGAATTGGAATATTTTTCGTAGCTTTAGTTTTAGGAATTTATTTTATAAGTCAAGATTTATTTATTAAGATTTTTGGAACTAGTTTCTTTTTAAGGGTTGATAGACTTTTAGATTGGTCAAATCAAAGTGGTTATCAACTAGAAAATAGTTTAAGTTCAATTGGTTCGGCAGGATTATTTGGCCATGGTCTTACGAATAATCCAATTTATTTTCCAGAGGCGGAAACAGATTTTATATTTGCCGCTTATGCGAGTCATTTTGGATTTATAGGGGCAGTTGTTTTATTATCACTTCTCGCCTACTTTGATATAAGGCTTATCAATTTAGCTTTAAAAACAAATAAGCTTGTAAATAAATATGTCGTAGCTGGTGTTGTAGGAATGCTTATATATCAGCAGGTTCAAAATATCGGAATGACGTTTGGTCTTCTACCAATTACGGGAATTACCTTACCTTTTATAAGTTATGGCGGTTCAAGTTTACTTAGTTATATGATTGCAATGGGAATGATTTTTAACATTTCCAATGAAAATATGAGATATACAAATTAAGGATTAGACATATACTCGCAAGTGTATGTCTTTTTTTTATAATAAAAGAGTTAGAATTTAATTATCTAACTCTTTAATCTTTTCATTGGAATGGTTTGTAATTTCTGCGATTTTGATATTTCTATACCGCTATTTAACTATTTTTCGGCAATATCTAAGATGTTTTATTTGAATCTATTTCTACTTCACAACCTTGTTCAATGCCTTTTTTCAGATCTTTGTTTTCTGCTTCTTTTTTTATCTTTTTCAGAAAAGCTATGAAAATTACTATTTTTCATAGCTTTAATTATTAAATTTAATTTTATTTAAGCTTAGAGAATTTAAAACGACAAAGATACTACTAAACATCATGGCTATGCTGGCAAGAGTTGGAGTAATAGTTAGTCCTTTTACTAAGCCCATAGCAATTGGTATCATAAGGAAGTTATAGAAAAAGGCCCAGAATAAGTTTTGCTTAATTTTTCTAAATGTTTTTTTACTTACTTTAAAGAGATTTAAAATACCGGTTAAATCATCGTTAATTAAAACAACGTCAGCACAGTCCATGGCAATGTCGGTGGCACCTTTTAGGCTTAAGCCGATGTCGGCTTTGGTTAAGGCCACAGAATCGTTAATACCGTCTCCACACATCATGACTGTTCCATATTTAGTTTTTAATTTTTGAATTATTTCGGCTTTTTCTTTTGGTGTGGTTTCGGAATAGTATTCAGTAATGTTTAAATATTTTGAAACTTCTTTAGCTACTTCTTTATTATCTCCAGTCAGCACGATTGTTTTTATTCCTTTATTATTTAAAGTTTTTATAACTTTAGGGGCTTCTTTGCGAATGATGTCGGTGATACTTATAACAGAAGATAATTTATTGTTTATAGCTACATAGACAAGAGTTGTGTTTGGAAGTTTTGTTTTGGGCAAAGTGATTTTATTTTCTTTTAAGAGTGTACTACTACCAACAAGTAATTTTTGATTGTTGACGGTAGCTTCTAAGCCTTTTCCTTGAATATTTTTGAAATTAGTTGTTGTGTATGATTTTAAATTATTTTCTTCAAGATATGTTTTAAAAGCATTACTTAAGGGATGAGATGATTTTAATTCAGCTGAGGCGACTAATTTAATTATTTCATCATTTGTTAGATTACTGTAATTAAAGATGGCTGATATTCTAGGTTTTCCATAAGTAAGGGTGCCAGTTTTATCGAAGATAATAGCTTTGATTTTATTAGTTGTTTCTAAAACTTTAGATTTTTTGACGACAAGGCCATGAGATGCACATAGTCCTTCAGAAATGATAATGGCAACGGGAGTGGCTAAACCTAAGCTACAAGGACAAGCTACTACTAAGACAGTTACGAAATAATTTAAGCTTTGACCAAATGAGTTTCCAAGAATTATATGATAGAGAAAAGCAATTATAGCTAAAATAATAACGATTATAACAAAATATCCTGATACTTTATCGGCAAGGCTTTCGATATTGGATTTTTCACTACCTGCTTCGGTTACAAGTTTAACAATTTCAGAAATAGTAGAATTTTTGCCAAATTTTTCGGCTTTATATTCGATGTATCCATCATAGTTTATACTACCGGTGATAACTTTATCGCCTATTTTCTTCTTTATTGGATTACTTTCACCGGTAATAAATGACTCGTCGAGGTGAGCTTCACCTGTAACTATAGTTCCATCGGCAGCTATTTTTTCACCGGGATGGCATACTAGAATATCACCCATTTTTATTTCATCTAAGGTGATTTCTCTTATTTTACTTTTCTCTTTTAGATAGGCCTTATCTGGGGTTACGGTCACTAATTTTTTTATAGCTTCTTTGGTTTTATTTTGACTTATATTTTCAAAGTAACGTCCTAGTTTAATAAAGTAAATGACCATTGATGTACTTTCAAAGTAGAGTTCATGAACTTTATCGTAGTTACCATTTAAACATAAAATCATATTATAAAGGCTATAGAGAAAGCTACTAAGAACGCCTAAGGTTATTAAAGAGTCCATATTTAAGGTTAAATGAATAGCATTTTTATAACCGTTTTTTAAAATGTCAAAGCCATAGATTAAAAAAACACAGGTTAAGATAAAGATGGTTATGACATAAATCACTGGGTTTTCATCTTTATTTAAGATGCTTGGAACCGGAAGGTTAATCATCTGACCCATGGAAATATACATAAATATTAAAATTAATATGGTATATATAATGAGATTTCGTTTGGTTTTTTGTTTGTTTTTTTCTTCTTTTAACCCCTTGAATTCACCAAGGCTTTGAAAGCCAGCTTTGGCAACAAATTTATTTAAGTCTTCAACCTTTAATTTAGTATCGTCATAAGTGATAGTGGCGACGGCCATAACGAGGTTAACTTTAGCTGAGTTAATGCCATCTTGTTTATTTAAGTATTTTTCCAGGCCTGACGAACAGGCACTGCAGGTCATGCCATCAATTGATAAGGTTATTTTTTTCATTTGTTTACTACTTTAAAGTCTAAATCTTCGATAGCGTTTATTATTTCTTCTTTGTTATCTTTATTGGTTTTAACGATAACTTCACCAGTTTCGTGAGAAGCAGTTACTTCTTCAACGCCTTCTATTAATTTTAATGAATTTTTGATACGGTTTTCACAACCTTCACATGTCATTCCTTCAACTTTTAAATTTAACTCCATAATTATTACCTCCTATTTGTTAAATTTTTTAAATAAACTGATTATTTCTTCGATGACTTCTTCATCACCTTTTTGAAGTCCATCAGTAATGCATGTATATAAATGGTTTTCTAAAATGTGATTAGATAAACTTTTGACAGAGTTTGAAACAGCTGATAGCTGGATTAAGACATCGTTACAATAAGCGTCGTTATTAATCATGCGCTTTATACCTTCTAATTGTCCGATGATTCTATTTAATCTTGAGAGGTCTTTTTTCTTTTCTTCTTCTGTACGATATGTTTTTTTCACATTTCATCACCATGTTAATTATATATCCTACCCAGGTATTTTGTAAATATAGGGGTATATGTTATTTTTGCAAGAAAAAACAAGGCTTAAATTTAGGCCTTATTCGTTTTCTTCTTTTGACTCTTTTTTAATTATTTCTTCACCTTTATAACTTCCACATTTTGGACATACTCTATGTGGTTTTACTGCAGCGCCACATTTTGGACATACAGTAGTGGTTTTGGCGTTTATTTTATAATGAGTACGACGCATTCTTCCACTAGTTTTACTAACTTTACGTGCTGGTACAGCCATGGTTCCACCTCTTTCTAAAACAAATCTTTTAATTTGGCAAGGCTATTATTTGTACTTGGACTATCTTCGACAAAACTCCAGCCTTCGCCTTCCGTCTTAAGAGCTTTGGAATCTTTTCCAGTAACTCTTATTGGAATTTCCATTAGTATATTTTCCCATATTATTGGTAAAATATCAATAGTTTTATCACTTTTTTTGAAATTTTCCGCAACTTCTTCAAGGTTTTCTTCGACATTTATGTCGAATGGATATTCAACTGGGTCTAAGGTTAAAGAGTCTGGCAGAGTCATTGTTCCTTTGATTTCTAAACTAATAAAGTAGTCATCGGCAACATCTTTAGTGATGGTTCCAGTTACTTTAACTTCTGTCATTTTTTGAATATCTGTTCCCTCAAAATTATTGAAGTTACATGTAGTATCGATATCGATACTTTTGTTTTGATCTAAAGGAAGTAAGTTTATTTCCATATTGACACCTCATTTCCTCGACAAATCAATTATATATTAATTTTAAAATAAAAGCAACTTTGAATATTTTATACTTTTTTGGAAAACAATAAAACTAGGTGATTTTATGGTCTATTTTTTAATTTTTGTTTTTAAAATTATTGAAGACGCGTTAGCTACTTTGAGATTAATTGTCGTAAGTAACGGGAAAAAGGTGTTTGGAGCAGTTTTACAGTTTGTCGTAACTTTAATTTGGCTGGTTTTAACGGGTACAGTTTTACTTGGAATTAGAGAGGATATTTTTAAAGCAATTGCGTTTTCATTTGGAGCTTTAGCTGGTTCTTATTTAGGAAGTTATTTAGAAGAAAAAATAGCTTTAGGGACTAATTTATTTAAGGTTGAGGTTAAGAATGATATTGTAAATGATTTAGAAAAAAAGCTTAATGATAGTAATTTTGATTTTACGATGATTAAAAATGGAAAAAATAAAACTATTTTAGAGATTAGAGGAGCGAGGAAAAGAAAGAAGACTTTAGCAGATATTATATTTAGTTTTGATAAAAAGGCGGTTATTATAAGTGAGAAGATTAGAATTATTTCGGCATCTGTTTAAATATTTTTAAGGGGTTATCAGTAATTATGTTATATCTTTTTTTGATGTTTAAGTTTTTTAAATCGTTGACGGTCCAGATAAATGTTTCTTTGTTAAAATTATTACTTGCATAAGATAGGCTTAGAGAATTAAAGTTTAGATTGTTATTTATTTTGTCTTTATTTATTTGATAGCCAATAATAAGTCCGCATTTATATTCGGAATATTTTTCTTTTAGTTTTTTGATTAGGTTATAATTAAAACTACATATGTAATAGTTAAGGTGAAAAGGTTTTAATGTTTTATTTAAGTTATTTATTATTTTATTATATTTTGAATCTTCACTTTTTATTTCGAGCATAATGATTTTATCTGTTTTAATTTCATTTAAAACTTCTATTAGAGTATTTATACCTAATCTTTGAAGTTTTTTTACTTTAGTAAATTTGATAAAATGGCCATGATATATCGGGTCATGGGAGAGGACAAATTTACCATCTTTAGTAAGTCTAATGTCTACTTCTACTCCATCAATATAATCTTGATTTAAACAGTTTAAAACGGCTTCTAAACTGTTTTCTTTATGAATACCATCATTTGCCCGGTGAGCGATTATTTTCATTTATATCACCGGTTAATTGTATGCGAAAAAAGGATTATTTTTGACAAACAATCCTTTTACTTATTTTTAATTTGCTTTTTTAGTTACTCTTCTCATAACAAATACTGAGACTATTACACATATTATTCCAAGTACAGCAATTATTATACTTGCGTAAGCTGATGTTGATGGAACTTCAACTATTTCTGGTCCTTGTTGACCCTTATCATTTTCATTATTAACTAAAGAATTACAATTAGTGTTTATTACATTCTCTTCTTCGTTTATATAAACAAGCGTCCCGCATGAAAGTTCATTTGAATAAATTGGTCCATCATAACTTGCTCCTAAACTTTCACATATTTTAACACCACTTGTTGAATTAGTATTTGAAACAGAAGGGTTATTACTACAAAAATTTAATTTTAATCTATTTCCTTCTAACTTTAAAAATTTCATTTTATCACTCATTTTTACAATTTTATTACTTGGATTAACGTATATATCTAAATCATAAAAAGTTTCATCATAATATGAACTTGCTGGAGTATATGAATCAAACATAAAACCATTTTCTAAATTTAAAACATCATTTACTTCAATCCCATTTCCTTCACCACTATCAATGGTTAAACTTCTATTTATAGTTAAACCATGATTAACGATTAATCCTGTTTCTGTAGAATAAATTTCCATTTTATCTAATGTAATATTAACACCATTTACTATTAATCCTTGTTTGCCATTAATACCCCCATATCCATATTTATTAGTTAATTGGACGTTACCACCATTCATTTTAATACCAATTCTATCAGAAGAATCAACCCCTACTGTACCTTCTAGTTCCCCACCATTCATTTCTATTCCAATATTTTTACCTCTAACTGTTGTAGCTCTAGGGCTTGCGCCTCCAACCGATTCATATTTTTCATTCACTTCACCATTATTTATTTTAATTCCTATATTTCCTGCTTTCTATATATGAATCATTTTGAATCAATGTCCCACCATTTACTTCAACTCCAATATTTCCTGCATATATACTCCATGTATCCAATACATTCCCACCGTTTATCACTAATCCGTTTCCAACACCTTTTACAGTTGACTCACGCCTTGAACCGTTTTCATTATATGTCCCATCCCATCCTGCAACGATATGAACATTTATAATTACATTACCACCATTTACGGTTATAAGGGTATTATCAGATTTCATATATAAAAATTTCCCCCAACTTTCAATATCAACATCATGATTAATAACAATAGGTTTTGTTATATCTATATTTTCTTCCACATAAATATCATTTGTTCCCGATTCAATAGCTGCTCTAAGTTCTTCTTCATTTGAAACATCTACAGCTTTTACATCAATATTTGGTATAATTAAGCCTAAAACAAATAAACTTATAATTATAACTTTTTTCATATGTACCTCCCCTATTATTATTTTTATTATAGCACGTTTTAATAATCGCATACAACTGCACTTTAACATTAAAAAATAATGAAATTATTCTTTCATTATTTTATCGACGACTTCAAATATTTCATTATTGATTTCTTCTATAGGTCTTGGAGTTCCATCTTTAGAACATTCGATTTTAATAAAATTATATTTATCGGATAGTTCTAAGTAAGCTTTTTCGGCATGATTTAAATGTTCAGGACTTTTTTCATGACCATCAGGTGCTTCTTCACGATGTTCTTTTAGAATAGTGGCAACGGCTAGTGGCATATGAAGAAAGATGGTAATATCTGGTTTAGGAAGGTTTAAAAGACCAAATTCTAATTTATCAAGCCAGTTGTACATGTCGTATCTTTCTTTTTTATCCTCTATTTTGCCACCTTGATGAGCCATGTTGGAATAAATGTATCTATCTAAGATGACGTTATAACCGTTATCTAATAAAAGTTTTATTTTATCGATATTATATTGGCGATCGGCGGCATAATATAAGGATGCGACTTTGGGGTCAACATTGACTGAACCTTCCGGAAAATAACATGGGCCGAATTTTTCTTTTCCAAGGTATGGTCCACCGATTATTCTTCCGGTTGGAGAATTATAGTTTGGAAATGAAAAGTTTTGAACTCTATATCCGGCTTTATGCATTTTTTCAATTAATAAATTAGTTTGAGTTTCTTTACCAGAACAATCTGTTCCTTCAATGGCAATTAATTTACCTTTACTCATAATGGTTACCTCCTTTTATATAAGACGTGTTTATAATGAGTATCTTCATTTTCATCGTAACATGTTTTTAGAATTTCTTTGGCAAATAATGTTTTATCAAAGTCTGGAAAATAAGTGTCGGCATCATATGTTTTATCTATTTCAGTTAAATATATATTACTTGCGTAGTTTAATAATAATTTATAAATCATTCCACCACCAATGACAAAGCCTTCGTTTTCATTTTGAAGTAAATTTTCTAAATTATGATAGACTACGACTTCACTTGGAAAACTATTACTACTACTTAAGACGACATGTCTTCTATTTGGAAGTAATTTAGGAAGTGATTCAAAGGTTTTTCTACCCATAATAATGGTTTGATGATTAGTTTTTTCTTTGAAAAATTTTAAATCACCTTTTAAGTGCCATAGAAGTTTATTATCTTTTCCAAGTTCATTATTTTTACCGACAGCGGCAATTATATTAATCATTTAGAAACTGGAAATTTTATTTTCCCATGGTGGCGATAGTTTAATACTTTAACGTCTTTACAGTCTTTAGAATTATCGAAATCATAGAAGTTAGTAACTTCTGGGTTTAACCAAAGCTGTGGTGATGGATAATCTTCTTCCTCTTCTTCTCTTCTAAGTTGTTCTTTAATACCATCTATTTGATTAACATAAATATGGGCGTCTTTTAAACTCCAATTCATAGTTCCAGGTTTAAGGTTTGAAACTTTGGCAAACATATTTAAAAGAGCGGCATACTGTGAGATGTTGAATGGAAGTCCTAGGGGAACATCACAACTTCTTTGATGAACATTTACATTTAGTTTACCATTAGTAACGTCCCATTCACTTGACCAAACGCAAGGTTCTAAAACGCCTGTTTGAAGGTCAGCTTCTTGCCATAAGCTAATTACATTTCGTCTATTATATGGATTATTTTTTATTAGATTTAAAGCTTTATCGGTTAGTTTATATTTATTTACAACATAGCCATAAGCCGTACCGATAGTATGGGCATACTCTTTACCAAAGTATTTTTTATCTTGAATTTTTTGTAATTTACCGTCTTCTCCGACTTCATACTGGTCAGCATACCAATAACCGTCATCGGCAATTTCCCATTCATCCCAAATATGAACGTTTCTTTCTTTTAACCATCTTACATCGTTACTTTGAGCTTGATAAATCCAAAGAAGTTCAAGGATTGCCTGTCTGATAAATGTTTGTTTAGTAGTTAGAATTGGATATTCTTTTTCTAAGTCAAATGATAAGTTATATGAAGGGATTTTAATCGTATTGACACCTGTTCTGTTAGGTACTTCTATTCCTTCGTTTAAAATTGTTCTACATAATTTTGCGTATTCATGATCCCATGTAGCCATGTTTTTCCTCCTTTATTTTCTACTTTAAGATTAACACAAACATTAGTTTGTGTAAAGGGTATTTAAGAATTTTATTAAGATTTCGTTAGAAACGTAAAGATAATCTTTATTTATATATAAATCATCTTTATGTTTGATTAGTAATTTTTGGTTTAACAAATCTTTGACAACTTTATAATTTAAGGGATTTATTTGATATTTTTGGGTAAATTCAGAAATGCTTATGCCTTTTATTTTACGAAGTCCACAGATAAATTCATTTTCAATTGTTTCTTCTTTAGATAAAATGATTTTTTCTTTTAAATAGTTTCCTTTTAGATATTCGTTTAGACTTCGGGTATTTTCATACCTTATATTGTTTAGGTATCCTGAAGCACCCAAACCAAAACCATAATAATTTTCGTTATTCCAATATGTAAGGTTGTGTTTTGATTCGTATCCTTCTTTAGAATAATTACTGATTTCATAATGGTTATAGCCTTTTTCTTTAAGATAAGACGTTATATAGTCATACATTTGACGGTCATGATTATCATCTAATCTTTGGTATTTTTGATTATAAAAAACCGTATGTGGTTCTAAAATTAGACTATATAGAGATATATGTGGTGGATTTAAAGCGGTTATTTTAAATAAATCTTGTTTTAAATCGTCTAAGGTTTGATTATGAAAACCATACATTAAGTCTAGGTTTACATTTTTAAATATTTTTAAAGCATTTTTTACATTATCAATGTTTAAGGTTCGATTTAAGGTTTTAAGTCTTTTTTTATCGAATGTTTGAATACCAATACTAAGTCTATTGACATGTTTTTTTAAGAATTTTAATTTTTCTTCGGTTAAATCTTCACTGTTGGCTTCAAAGGTTATTTCGGCATTTTTATTTATGTTTAATTTATTTATTATTTGAAATAGTTTTCCTAATTCTTTTAGGTTTAAGGTACTTGGAGTTCCGCCACCAATATACAATGTTTTAACTTCTTCATGATGATAATTTTGGGTTATTTCTTTTTCTAAGGCATCTAAATAACTGTTTATCCAATTATCATGACGGTATAGTTTGCAAAAGTCACAGTACGTGCATATTTTATGGCAAAAAGGTATGTGGATATAAACACTAATCATTGGAATCATCCATTTTGAGAATTGATAAAAAGGCTTCTTTCGGAACTTCGACACTACCTATGGTTTTCATTTTCTTTTTCCCTTCTTTTTGTTTTTCTAAAAGTTTTCTTTTTCTGGTGATATCTCCACCATAACATTTAGCTAAAACGTTTTTACGAAGGGCTTTTATATCGGTTCTGGCGATGACTTTAGAACCAATGACTGCTTGAATCGGGACTTCAAATAATTGTCTTGGAATTATTTCTTTTAAGTTTTCAACAATATTTCTTCCCCTTCTCTGAGCAAAATCTTTATGGACGATTAAGCTTAAGGCATCAACTACTTCACCATTTAATAAAACATCCATTTTAACAAGGTCACTTGGACGATAGCCAATTAGGTCATAATCAAATGAGGCATAACCTTTGGTAGCTCCTTTTAGTTTGTCAAAGAAATCGTAAACTATTTCAGATAATGGAAGTTCATAATGAATATTGACTCTAGTTTCACTTATGTATTCCATATTAACATAGGTTCCACGTTTAGACTGGCACAGTTCCATAATCGGACCGATGTAATTACTTGGAACGTATATGTTTGTTTTAATATATGGTTCTTCAATGGTTTTTATCTTTTGTCTTTCAGGCATTTTAGATGGACTATCGATATAAATTATTTCGCCATCTGTTTTGGTTATTTTATAATTTACTGAAGGACTAGTAGCGATAAGTTCGATATTAAACTCTCTTTCGATTCGCTCTTCGGTTATTTCCATATGAAGTAAGCCTAAAAAACCGCAACGGAAGCCAAAGCCTAAGGCTTTAGATGTTTCTGGTTCATATTCTAAAGAGGCGTCATTTAATTTTAGTTTTTCTAAGGCTTCTTTTAAGTCGTCATATTTACTAGATTCAATTGGGTAGATGCCACAGAACACCATGGGTTTTATTTGTTTATATCCAGGGAGAGGTTCTTTAGCAGGATTATTTTCTAAGGTTATAGTATCGCCTACTTTGATATCTCTAATACTTTTAATGCTTCCGCAGAGGTAACCTACTTCGCCAGCTGATAACTCATTGATGCTTTTTTCTTTAGGGGTATGGATTGTAAGTTCGGTTACATCATGGATAGCGTTTGTGGCCATTAATTTGATTTTATCTTTAACTTTTAAAACTCCTTCTTTAACTCTAATAGAGATGACAACACCTTTATAGGCATCAAAGAAACTATCAAAGACTAAAGCTTTTAAAGGTTTATTTTTTTCTCCTATTGGAGCAGGAATTCTTTCGATAATAGCTTTCACTAATTCAGAAATTCCTTCACCAGTTTTGGCACTTGTTAAAATTATTTCTTCTTCATCAAATCCTAAGGTATCGATAAGTTCTTGTTTTACTTTGGGTATATCAGCATTTGGAAGATCAATTTTATTAATAACTGGAATTATCGTTAAATCATTTTCTAATGCCAAATAAACATTGGCAAGGGTTTGAGCTTCGATTCCTTGGGCAGCATCAACAACTAAAATAGCTCCTTCACAGGCTGCAAGGCTTCTGGATACTTCATAGGAGAAATCGACATGTCCTGGAGTATCGATTAAATTCATGATATATGTTTCTCCATTATGGTTATATTCTAACTGAACAGCGTTTAGTTTAATAGTTATACCACGTTCTCTTTCAATATCCATATTATCTAATAGTTGATCTTGCTTTTCTCTTTCACTAATGGCACCGGTATATTCTAAGATGCGGTCAGCTAAGGTTGACTTACCATGGTCGATATGGGCAATTATCGAAAAATTACGGATGTTTTCTTGTTTCATAAGTTATATCACCTTTAAATATTATAACATTTTTAAGAAAATAAAAAAACGCTTAATGCGTTATTCACAAGTAATATCACCATTTTTTGATTTATTACATTTGCGCCAACCAAAATCTAAATCTTTGACACTTATTTTACCATCTGGATTAATTATAACGCTTCCTCCTTCAGGTTTTTTTCCTTCTAGAGTAAGGTCGTTAATGACTGGAAGGGTGATTTTTTTACCATTGTCATATGCAGTATATGAATCTTTATTAAATGTTACCTTAAAAGGTAAACCAACATCTTTAGTAAGATTAGTCCTGGTATAAATAGATTTTACGTATTCAATAGTACCAGTTGTACTTGTTTCAGCAGCAGATTTAGACATGTTATAAAATATTTTATAAATGTAAGGTGAAGCAATAATTAAAATGGTACAGCACAAAATAATTACAGTACTGTATTCTATATGACTAATTCCTGACTCATATTTGTTTAGTCCGCTTGTTACATTTATATTGCCCATGTCTATCATCCTCTTATTATAAATATATCATAATATGAAAAGTTATTCAAGGCAAGAAAAAAGAAGTTTGAACTTCTATTTTCTAGAACATTCAACTTCGTGGTTATTACTAGCTCCAGTATCGTAGCAATAATAGTTACCGAATTTTAATGCTGTATTATCAGAGGCTTTAGAGGCAACTAAATAAATTTGTCCATCAGTGTCGATTTTAATTTGCCCAGCAGTTGGCATTTCACCACTTGCTTTAACTTCTTCACTTTCTACGTAAGTAAAACCTTTGGATGTATCAGTGTCTCCAGCTCCACTTTGTTTTTTAGAAAAATCAACAGTATATGGCAAGTTAACTTCATCTCTTAGTTGTGCTTGAGTATAAGCATATTTTACGGCGTCGATAGTACCATATGCCTTATCCTTGGCAGCATCTTTTCTTGAGTTTTCCATGACGTTCAAAATCGTTGGCGTTGTAATTAAGGCGATGATTGCCAAGATAACGATAACAGCAAGCAACTCGATTAAAGTAAAACCTTTCCTGTTTTGCATCATAACATCTCACCTCCTCGCCTTACTTTAATTTCAGTTTATCATAGTTTAAGAGGTTAGTCAATATAATAATTTTGTGCTTTGTAAAACAAAAAAGTGCGACTTAGGCACTTTCTTTCTTTAATTCTATGGTATTTACGGTGTATCCTTCTTCTTTGTCGTTTAAAATTAAATTATTTATAAATAGTGTCGCCTTAAAATCTTTTTCGGATTTGTTTATGGCTTCTTGTAATTTTGGCTCGGCACTAATATTTAAGGTTTCAATTTCTGTTTTTAAGGAAACAGAAGCATTAGTTTTTTCGCCACGTGCAAGACCAATAATTTCATTTATTAAATCACCATATTTAACTTCTTCTTGGAAATTATATTCTAATGGTTTTATTTCGGTTAAATGAATTGATTTACTATTATGATATATTTCAGCAAATATTTCTTCGGTGATGAACGGGAAGAAAATACTAAAGTCCTGAAGCAGTTTGTAAAGAAGTATGTAAACTGTTTTTTGACCAGAATATCTTGGAGTTTCACCAAACTCTTCTGGGCGATATAATCGGTGTTTGACTATTTCAATATAGTTATCACAGAAATTCCAGAAGAATTTTTCGAGGGTGTTTAAGGCAAGTCCTATTTCAAATTCATCTAAGTATTTGATAAAGCCTTTTTCCATTTCTTCATATTTACCAATTATCCATTTATCGATATATTCAAAGTCATTAAATTCTTTGTCTTGGTAATCAGCTAAATGCATTTCGATAAACTTAGAAACATTCCATATTTTGTTAATGAGTTTTTTACCACGCATAAATGTTTCTTCACTATAGACAATATCAGTTCCAAGTCTTCCAGAACCGGCCCAATAGCGAACAACATCAGCTGAATATTTATCGATAAGTTCAAGTGGTTCAATTTTACTATTGCCTTTACTTTTACTTATTTTTTCACCTTTACTTGCCATGATAAAGCCAGAAATCATAACGTCATTCCATGGTTTTTGACCGAAGTGATAAAAACTTTTAACTATGGTATAGAAATCCCAAGTACGAATTATATCAGAGGCGTTTGTCCTTAGACTCATCGGTTTTAAATATTTCTCGAAATTGTCTTTTTCACCATAACGCATATTGATAAGCGGAGTTACTGATGATGTTGCCCAAGTATCCATAACGTCGGTTTCAGGGACAAACTCAGGACATTTACAAGATGGACATTCTTTAATATTAGGTTTAGTTATTAATGGGTTTACCGGTAAGTCTTCATCTTGGGCAAATACCGGTTTACCACAGTCTTTACAGTACCATACGGGGAATGGAACTCCGAAATATCTCTGTCTTGAGATACACCAGTCCCACATGATGTTGTTAACCCATTCGTTATATCTATTTTGCATGTATGCTGGATGCCAATGAATTTCATTTCCAATTCTAAGGAAATCTTCTTTATGGCTCATAATATCAATAAACCATTGTTTCATAACAGAGTATTCAACTTCTTTACCACATCTTTCATGGGTTTGAACTTCGTGCTCAAGTTCTTCAACTTTAACTAAGGCTCCGGCTTTGTCTAAATCTTCGACAACTTTTTTACGAGCTTCTTTGATTTTTAGACCACCATAATTCGGAACGTCATCTTTAATTCGACCATTTTTAGTAAAGATATATTTAAGCGGTAAATTATATTTTTTCCACCATTCAATATCGGTTTGATCACCAAAGGTACAACACATAACAACGCCAGTTCCTTTATCTTTGTCGACTTTTTCATCACCCATAATTGGAACAGTAATGTCAATGACTGGGATATGAGCTTTTTTACCAATTAGTGATTTATGTTTTTCATCACTTGGGTTAACAAAGACGCAAACGATTGCTGGAAGGAGTTCTGGTCTGGTTGTAGCGATAGTAAATGTTTCGCCATCTTCGGTTTTAAAGTTAACATAGTTGAATGTTGTTTTGACAGTTTTTGTTTCTAATTCAGCTTGAGCAATAGATGTTAAACATTCATTACACCACAATGCTGGTGATTCTTTATGATAACAGTAGCCTTTTTTGATTAAGTCTAAAAATGATCTTTGGCTTATTTTGATTGAAGTTGGACTTACTGTTTTATAATGAATATTCCAATCAGTACTAACGCCTAGTCTACTAAATAAGTTTTGAAACTCAGCTTCATATTTATCAGTTGTTTCGTAGCATAATTTAGAAAATTCTTCCCTACCTATTTCATGGGCTTTTTTTCCTTGTTCTTTTTCGACTAATCTTTCTGATGGAAGGCCGTTGTCGTCAAAGCCGAATGGATAGAAGATGTTATATCCTCTAAGGCGTTTATATCTTGCAATCATTTCTGTTTGAGAATAAGAGAATATATGGCCTATATGAATTTTACCATTAACGGTTGGTGGCGGGGTGTCAATAGAAAATACTTCTCTATAATCTGGTTTAAAGGCATAAATATTATTTTCTTTCCAATAATTTAACCATTTTTCTTCTTTTTCTTTAGCATTATATTTTTTGTCTAACATTTTATCAAATCCTTTCTTTTAAATAGTTTTTGATTTTAATAAAGTATGGTTTTAATTTCTCTTTATCATTAGCTGTTTCGAAGATACGGTCTAATAAATGATACTCGATTAAATAGTTAAAGGAATATTTAAAGTTTAAATCATAAATCATAGCTAACACTTTAAGGGTGTCGTCAATTTCACTTTGGACGATTGTGTTATTTATAGACTTATTTTGGTAAAATTCTTTTTCGACTTGAGGACTGACGGTTCCTTTATCTTTGATTTGTAAAGCTTTTTGGGAATATAAATATAAAATGTCAATTTTATCGGTATCGCGAATTATTTGGCAGAATAGTCGTTCCTTAGAGGTAAGATTTTCTGGTAAGGATAGTTTATTATGATTTTTGATGGCTTTAGAAATTATATTATAATTTTCTTTGTTTTGATAGTATTTAGTTATTTCACCATCTTTAAATAATTTTTGATAGGCATAATCACCATGGTCAAGCGATAGGTGATCTTTATAGGTGTGATATTTTTCCCATTGTGGGAAACGGCCATAATCATGAAGTAAACCGATGACTTCAGCTATTTTGATTTCTTCTGCGGAGAGATTTAAACTTTTAGCAATTAAGATACTTAAATCTTTTACTCTAAATGAGTGATAGTATTTGCGCAACAGGTTTGAATCATCGAGATTAAAATTTTGGGTATATTTATTAAACTCTTCTATCATGACTATTTTCTTTCATAAAAAAAGCATCCTTAAATATAAGGACGCTTTTGACGTGGTACCACCTTAATTCGTAAGATATTTCTTACCTCGACAGCTTAACGCGCTTAAACGAATTTTTCTACTGTTTTCAAAAAATTAGCTCCCAAGCTACCTTCGATATAATTTATTATCAGTTTTCACCAATCTACTGACTCTCTTTTGAATAAATTTATATTTACTCCTCTTGTTCAAAGCTTTGTTTTAATTATACTGTTTGTTTGTTATTTTGTCAAGGAAGTTTTGTGCCACAAAGGAAACAAGTGGTGGCATCTGGAGATAAATGAGCGCCACATTTTGGACATATTTTTGGTCTTCCTGAGGCAGCTTTGATAATTGGAGTTTCTGGAGCCTTCGGTTCTTCGGTAGGTTTTGCTTCGACATATGTTTCCATACGTTTTGTCGGTTCTAAATTTTGACTGGAATAGATATTTTCAGCAACGTACAAATTTGGCCTTTGTGGTTCGGGTTCCGTAACCGGAGTATAGACTGGTTCTTCGACGGTCTTGGGTTCTTCATCTTCAGGATGTTTTTCAAAGAGGGCTTGCTGATTAGTGATAAATTCTTCAGTTTCGTCATACATATGAAGGGTAAACTTAGGGTGTTTAAAGACGAATTCTGGAAATTTATACATTGGTATTATAACAAATAATGGTCCTTCTTTAGGGTTTAGGCTGTGAGCTTCTAACATTTTACTGAAAATGACGCTATAATAATATAAATTAATAAACGGTATCATTGTTTTATAAAATATTTTATTATCAAAATCTAGTTTACGGGCTAAAACAAGTCTATTATAAAAAGGAACTAAGGCCTGCCAAGCTGGAAGCGACATGTTTTTAAATATTTTATATAGACATATTTTAACGGTTAAATAAACAATGAAAAAAAGAAATATTAAACCTATGAAATATTTACCAGTGCCTTCCATCATCATTTTTACAGCCTCCTTTTATTATAATTATATCATGAGCTTCAAAATAATTAAAGTATTAATTTGAACGACGATTAAAATCGTTCATTTTAGAAATAATGCCATGGTAATCCACATTAGTGTTATATGTCCCAGTTATTTGATTTCCTTTATTGATTTGTTCTGTTGTTTTTATGTTTTTTTGAGGATTTAAAGTGCTATTTAAACGGTCAACTATGTCACTAGGTTTTTGATTAAATCCTCTTTTCATCATTCCTTGCATTATTTGGTTTTTATTTTCATTATTGATTATCATTTTCCCACTCTACTTTCTCAAATATTAATTCAGTTATGTTTTTTAATAAGTCTTTTGGAAGCGGACTTCCAGCAGCGTTTTTATGTCCTCCACCACCATGTTTTTTAGAGATTACACTTAGGTCAGTGCGGTCTTTTCCTCGGTAACTTATACCTCTAGAGACATTTATTAAAACGATATAAGCTAAGTCTTCATATTTGCGGATTAAATAATTTCCAAGTTCACTACGATATCTTTCGGCATAGACAAGGCCAACTAAATCTCCTTCTAATTTTACTTTCATCATTTCTTTTTCTTTTTGTTCTAAGTATCTTTGGATTTTTTCGTTTTCGATTTTGATTAGTTTTTTGTCAAATGCTGTATAGCTAAATTCTTCATGTGTTTTTATAAAGCGCAAATATTTTTTTAGGTAACCTTCTCTGCCATACATGGAGAAGATAATGTCTAAGTCTTTGGCTTCAGGACGACCAACTTTTTCCCATTCCCAAGTATCTAATAATCTTACTCTTTCAACGAGTTCTTTAGTCGAATTACGTTTTAAGTATTCATTATCAACAATTGAAGTTAGATACTTGTAATAGAGGCTTGTGCCACATTCTTTATGTCCATCTTGTTCATCAATAACAGTTATAAATGGATATTTATTTAAATCAATGTTACTTATATGATGGTCAAATATTTTGAGTTTATTTTTATAGGTAGAATTATTTATTTTTTCAGCATATTCTTCGGTAATATTTAAATCGACAATATGTATTTCTTTATATTTAGGATTTTCAATTACTTCTTTTAATTTTTCATCGACTTCATCGACGTTGGCCAAAGCATATTCGAGGTTTTTAAAGACTAATTTTCCTAAAAGAACGGCGGTTAAGCCATCAGGGTCGGCTATATGAGAAATTAAGAATATTTTGGTATCTAACATTTTCCTTCCTCCTTGTATTTTTTTATTGGGCCATAAGTTAAACGATATCCATCGATTAAGCCATATTTGTTAATAGCTTCTAAATGAGCTTTAGTCGGATAGCCTTTATGATTTTTAAAGCCATATTCTGGATGAGTTTTATCGACTTCATATAGCATATGGTCACGGGTTACCTTGGCAATGACACTGGCAGCAGCAATGGTTAAGCTTTTGGCATCACCTTTAATAATAGGTATTACTTTGATGTCTAAGTCTATTGGCATAGCATCAGTAATGACAACGTCTAGGTCTACTTTTTCTCTTAAATTTTTAATGGCTATTTTCATAGCTTCTCTACTGGCTTCATATATATTGATTTCATCAATTCTTTTAGCGTCAACAATACCAATACCGTATGGAACATGATTAATTAGATAATCGTAAAATTTTTCTCGTTTTTTTTCAGTTAGTTTTTTTGAATCGTTTAACCCTTCTAATTCAAAATTTTCGGGAAGAGCTACACAAGCGGCAACTACTGGCCCATAAAGAGGTCCTCTACCGGCTTCATCGGTACCGCCAATATGTTTATAGCCTTCTTTTTTTAACTCTTTTTCATATTTTAATAAATCGATGTTTTCCATATTATTTGACCTTTCTTTAGTTATTATAACATATTTGAAAATAAAAAAACATTAGATTTTTTCTAATGCTTAATTTCAAAGATATTTTTTTATCATAGCCGTATTCAAAAAAGCGTAAGAATTAGTTCATTTAAGAATTTTCTTAAAAAAAACTATGAAAACCATAGCTTTTTACTTTTTTTCTAATTTTT
Organism: uncultured Bacilli bacterium; assembly: GCA_944358545.1. Taxonomy (GTDB): domain Bacteria; phylum Bacillota_I; class Bacilli_A; order RF39; family UBA660; genus Coprosoma. The sequence continues at coordinate 25,760 of CALVRJ010000005.1, forward strand.
CAATAACTTGTTTTGATACTTCAATTACTTTTTGTTTAATGGCATTAGCTGATTTTTCGATGTATGGAGTTCCTTTTTCGATAGTATATTCAACTAAGTCATTGGCAGCTTTTTGAAGTTTTTTTGCTTGCTTTTTTGCTTCTTCTAAAACTGTTTCTTTATCTAGATTAGCTAAACCATCTTGTATTTCAGCAATCTTTATTTCAACAGCTTCTCTAACTTCGTCGACATCAATGTCTTTTACTTTGGCAATAAAATCATCCAGCATTCTCTTAAGGTCTTCTCTTGTTTCTGAACCTTTTTTTGGAGCAAACAAGACTCCAAGAGCAGCTCCTACTCCAGCTCCTAGTAAAAATTTACCTAATCCACTTTTCTTTTTAGTCATTTTCATTTCCCTTCTTTCTTTTAAATAAACGACTTATACCATCTGTTATAAATCCGACAATGGTATCACTAATTCCAACCATGGCATCAGTGGCCATATCGACAATATTGAAAAGTCCATCTAATTTACGAGATTTATCAGTAACGTCATCAACTAAGCGGTCAACTTTAGATAGGGTTTTTATCGAATTTATAACAAGAACAATTAAAGCTATTACTAATACAATTAATAATATGTAAAATATTATAGATAATGACTGGATAAATATATTCATTATTTTTTATCTCCTTTTTCATACATTGAATCAATTAAACTAAATAATTCACTATCGCTGATTTTACGTGGAGTTTTTTTCGGAGTTTCAGGGACTTCCTTATCCATTTCAGCATTTATTAAATCAGTTAGTTCATCTTTGCCTTCGGCTTTTACAGTTTCGGTATTCCCGTGACGTGGTTTTTCACCGATAATATTTGAATCGTATTCATCATCAGTTGATATAATTTCGTCTTTTGGTTGTTCACTTTGATTTTTATTATCATTTTCTTCAAAGAGAACTCTTTTTTTGCCAAATAATGTTGTTTCGATATCTGATTCTAAGGTACCATAAGCTTTATTTCTAATCTCATCAACGCTAGCTTCTTTAGCATTGTAAGAATTTTCAGAGCTACGACGCATTTCTTCTTTTGGATAATCTTTGTCAAGTATTCCATACACTGGAGAGATTATTGGAGATGGTCTGAAAACCTTTTTTTCTTCTTTTGGTGGGTTGTATACTTCTTTATGATAAGGTTTTTTCTCCTTTTTTAGTGATACCGGTTCAACATTTAATGATTCAAAGTCACCATCATCAAAAAATGGAAATTTCTTTTCTTCTTTGACTGGTTCTGGTTGCTTTGGCTCTTCTATTTTTGGTTCTTCTTTAACTTCTTCGGCATGTTTCTCTGAACGAGTTGCCTTTACAGGTGAAGGTATTTCAACTTGAATAACTTCTTTTTTTATTGCTTCTTCTTTTTTGCCCTTTTTTTCTTCTTTTTCTTCAACTTCTACTTCTTCAGTAAATAAGTTTTTTACTTTGTCAAATAGACCCATTTTAATACACCTCTACTTTTGATCTTCATATTTTAAGAAATTATCGTTATCTTCTTCATTTTGTTTGGAAGAGAAAACATCATAAGTTTCTTCTTTATTTTGTAAAAAGTTCTCGCTCAATGATAATTTTATTATATTATGGTTGTACTTTATTGTCGATAAAATGTATGAACAATTAAGAACTGCATTATTTATTTCTTTTTTAGGAACAAGGGCTTCTACTTTAGCATAATTATAAACAAATTCAATTAAATATAAATTATCTTTTTTAGTTATTTCTAAATAACCTTTAGTTCCTTTATTAATTTTCCTCGAATAAAATTTGGAACTATCCTCTTTATAATTAACAGCTTTCTTATAGTAGTAGCTAACTTCATCAAGATATAAATAATAATATATTCCATTTGAATAAAGTTCATCATTTGAGCCAGTACTATCAATGTAGGTCATACCACGAGGGACGTAATATTTATAACCTATACCCACACGGTTATATAAAGTATTATCTTTTGAAAGAACGACGTTCACGATGTTATCTATGCTTGTTGTATCAATTCTAACGATTGTACAACCAGTTAATAACAAGGTCAACAAGCATAAAAGCATAATTTTCTTCATATACACACCTGCTTACTTTAAATTATACCAGATTTTCACAATAAATCATATAAAAACATTTACTTTACATGTCAATCTTTGTATACTTCTACCATATAGATAGGTAATCCTAATTTTATAAACTTTTCTTCATACTCACTGGTTACATTTTCTAAGTCGTCATTTGTAAGGTCTAATGATATTTTATCTATTTTATAATTGTGGTTTACAAATGAGATTAATGAGTATTCAAACAAATGACGATTATCTGTTTTTTGAATTATTCTCTTTTTACCTTTGAAGATGTTATCGTATTTATTTAAAAATATTTCACTTGTAAGTCGTCTTTTGGCATGCCTTTTTTTAGGCCAAGGGTCAGAAAAGTTTAAATAAATACATGATATTTCATGAGAAAAGACATTTTCTATATTAGTTGCATCCATCTTTATTAGTTTAAGATTGGAAATTTCTTCATTTTCGAGTTTTTCGGTTGCCCTGACAATGACGCTGTCAAACATTTCCATACCAATAAAGTTAATGTTTGGATATTTTTTAGCCATTTTAATAATAAATTCACCTTTGCCCATACCTATTTCTAGGTGGATTGGATTTGTATTATTAAATAAAGTTTGATATTTTCCTTTATAAATTTCAGGTGTTTTTATTATATAATTTGAAGCTTCTATTTTTTCTTTTGCTCCTTTAACGTTTTTTAAGCGCATATTAATCACCTTTCCACATTATAGCACAAATTATGGATAAACGCATATAATTTATGTAGATATTGAAAGGGGTAATATAATGAAAAAAGATCGTAATGCCGGAATGATGCCGATGTATCCAGGAATGGTTCCAAATTATGGAGGAATGGTTTTACCTGGTCAAGTTATTCCTATGCCATATTACCAAGAACAAGGGTGTATGGGAGATAATCAAATAAATAGTTTAATGACTAAGGTTAACAATTTGGAACAACGTGTGACAAGGCTTGAAAATACTGTTCAAGGAACGAATGGTTCAAATTATAATAGTTCAAATTATCAAATGATGTAACAGTTCTGTGAACTGTTTTTTTATAAAAAAAATAGTATTATTTTTTAATACTATTATATATTTTTTGTAAAAGAGATGTTGTTTTAGCTAATTTAGCTTCAAGTTCTTTATTTTCTTGTTCAAGTTTTTCATTCTGAGCTCGAAGCTCTTCATTTTCTTTAGAAACTTTTGAAATTTCATTATCTAATTTATCTTTTTGAGTTTGCTTTTCAGAATTTACTTTATCTAATTCTTTTTGAATTTTATCTAAGCTGTTTTCTAATTCTTTGATGGTGGCAGCCTGTTTTGAATAATCTTTTTGAACATGATTATAGTTATCGATAAAATTATTAATTGTAGCTGTCATGTTATCAAATTCTTTATCATCATTTTTAGGCATATCTTCTTCTTTAGTTAAAAGTGATGATTTATCATATTCTTTAGAATCTTCTTTAATATCTAAATCACTTATCTCTTCTGATAAATTTTCGATTTCATCTAATAAATCTTCGGCTTTTTTCGGAGATAATTTAGTCATTTCAGATACAAAGTCAATATCTTCATCTAATTTGTCTTCACTTTCAGAAAAATCTTCGATATATTTTTCATATAAGTTTAATTCTTTGATTTTATTCATGATATCTTCAATGCCAACGGCATATTTATTCATAAGGTTACGAATATTCTTATCTTTAGAATAACTATTCATAAATTCAGAATCATCAGGAATTAAAATATTGGCACGTAAGAGTTGTTCTTCTTCTTTTCCTTCGTCACCTTCACTAAAATGTATGTCCATTTTTTTAATAACGGAATTAATAAAGTCTTCTTTATCTTTTACAGCTTTATCAATTGATTCTTTAGATAATGTTTTAAATAGTTTTTCATTATCTTTTCTAATGTCTTTAGCTAGTTTTTTGATTGCTAAAAATTTCTCTTTATCTAACATATTATCACACCTCTTTATTCTTTAATTAAGCACGTGAGTCGTATTTTCCTTCTTTAGTGGATACGATAACACGGTCTGTATCATTTATGAATAATGGAACTTTGATAGTTAATCCATTTTCTAATGTTGCTTCTTTAGTGGCATTAGTGGCTGTATTACCTTTAACACCAGGTTCAGTATGCGCAATAGCATATTCGATTTTTTCTGGTAAGTTAATTCCTAATACTTCACCTTTATAGAAAGTAACTTCAACTTCTAAGCCTTCTTTTAAATACTTAGCGTCATCACCTAATGAACTTTTATCAATATCAATTTGTTCAAATGTTTCCATATTCATAAAGTTATAAGCATCGCCTGTATTATATAAAAATTGCATAGGTACTTTATCAATGATGGCTTTTTCAAATTTTATATTTGTATTAAATGTTTTTTCAATTGTTGAGCCTGTACGCAAGTTTTTCAGTTTAATTCTGACAAAGGCAGGGCCTTTTCCAGGCTTAACATGTAAAAATTCTTGGATTAAATAAATATTTCCATCAATGATAACAGTCATGCCATTTTTAATATCATTAATATTTATCATTTTTTAATCACCTTATTTCTTTTCTACATGTTCAGTTGTTTTATTACATTTAGAACAATATTTTCTTAATTTTAAACGTTCTGTCGTATTTCTTTTGTTTTTTTGTTTACGATAGTTTTCACTTTTGCATTCACTACAAACGAAAGTGATGTTTTCTCTCGCTTCTCCTTTTTTAGCCATGTTATCCCTCCTTTTCACATTTCTGATAGTATTATAACAGATTATTGATAAATTTCAAAGTATTTTTGTGAAACTCTTTGAGCAAGTCGTTTATTTATTGATGATTGATGGGAAGTTTTACCGTCTGGACGAGATATATTTGGTGAAATTATGGTAAAGGCAACTTTAGGGTCATCATATGGAGCATAGGCGGCAAAGGTGGTTGTAATTGTCTCCTGGTCGACGACATGATTGCCATCGGTATCGACAAAGCTTTGAGCGGTTCCTGTTTTGCCAGCCGGTTTATAAGCTTCATTTATATAACCAGCTCCGGTACCATATTGCAGAACAGCTTTAAATCCTTCTTTCACCCTATCTAAATATTCTTGTTTTGTGTTTACGGTATTTAGAGTTTGGGGCTGGGTTTCATTGGTGATTTTACCATCATCATAAAATCCTTTTAACAAGTATAATTTTTGTCTTTTGCCATTGTCGGCAATAGTATCTATATACTGAGCAACTTGAACTGGTGTGTATGTATCATACTGGCCGATTGAGAAGTCAAGAAGGTGACCTGGGGCTTTGTTCTTTCCTTCTAGTCCGGTTATTTCACCTGGAAGGTCGATATCAGTTTTAACGCCTAAGCCAAATTCAGCAAATTTATTACGGTAGGTGTCAAAGGCACTTTTATCAATTGATAATGGTTTATTATATTGATAATTTCCTTTACCAACATTGATAGCTGTATAGTACTGATATGTATTTGAGGAATATGCTAAAGCGGTTATATCGTTTAGTTTTCCTAAGCTTTTCCAAGAACATTTTTCGGGAGTTGCGGCGATTTTAACACATTTATCATATCTTACTTCCCCAACTTTTAGGGCTCCTGTGTTATAACCAACTATTTGGCTTGCACCTTTAACTACTGAACCCATTACAGCTGTATCAGTTACAGCGCCGCTAGTATAATCAACAACAACTTTTTGACCGTCTTTATTTTGGACTTGTTTACCAGACATGGCTAGTATTTCACCGGTTTTAGGGTCAGTGATAATGACAAATGAATGGTTATAAAATTCGGTATTAGCTTCATTAGAGGCATTTAATACTTCTTCGGAGAGGATTTCTTCTAAGGCTTTTTGTAATTCGATGTCAATTGTTAAAACGATGTCTTGTCCTCTTTTACCTTCTTCGATTAATTTATATGAGCCATCGTTTAAAACTTGATATTTATTTTTCTTTCCTCTTAATATATCTTCATATTGATATTCTAAGAAACTAGTACCTACTCTATCGTCTAAGCTATATCCTTTTTTCAAATAGTAATCTTTTAATTCAGCAGGAATTCCTGATTTACTACTTGAGACGTTACCTAGAATAGTTCTGAAAACATCACCATATGGATATGTCCTTTCCCAGTCTAGTTTGGTTCCGACGCCTTTTAGTTCACTTAAGTTTTCCGAGATTAAGGCATATTCTTCATCCGATACATTTTCGCCTTTTAAGACTTTTTCATCATATGAATATCCCGTATTCATAAGTTTATATATATAAGCAGCTTTTTTATCGACGTCGGTATAAACAGCTAGTTCTTCTGGAGTTATACGTTCTAGTTCAAGATTATATATATCGTCGTTTGTAAGTTTTCTTTCTTCTAATTTTTTCCATTCTTTATCGGTTATTTTGGCTTTGGCTTTTTGAGGATTGTTTTTTATCCAAAAGTTTCTTAATGATTCATCTGACAAAGATGAGTAATCAATATCAATCATACTTGTAAGTTTATATGCGATATTTATTTCTTGTTTGGTCGTAACCTTACTAGGCTTTTTATAATAGATAACTTTGGTTGGAACATTATCAACTATTATTTTGCCATTTCGGTCATATATTCTACCCCTTGGAGCCGTTTCACCATCGACTGTAGTTTGGGTTAATGTTTCTAGCTCAGTTTCGTATTTTTCTTTGCCAACTATTTGGATAAAGAAGAGAAAGATGACTAGGACAAACAAAATCAAAATTACAATAAAAGTTAATATGTTATATCTTTTTTCAATTTCGACTTTGACGTCTTTAAAGTTACGATATGTATTTAAATTATTATAACTAAGTTTGCTTTGCTTTTTACTTATTTTAAGGGAATTTTGACGTTTTTCTTTAATGTTTTCAAAAAAAGAACTAATTTTATTTATCAGTTTCATTTGATTATCACCTCACTTCTAATGTTTTCATATAATTTTATTAAGGGGGTTTTTATGAAGTTTTTAATCGAGAGTTATGTAAGAAATATCGAATGCCAAGATATTATTAATTTTGGAAGAGAAAATGAGATTGTTATAAATAATGATGAGGCTATGTTTTTAAAGGAACTATTAAATGATTATTTGAGTGATGTTTTAGAAGGAAATGATTACAATGTTTTACAAATTTTGAAAGAGCGGTTCGATGGAACAAGGTTTGATAAAATGAAAAACTTATATTTAGTTTATAAAGAAAAATATAAGAATTATTTATAATAATTTCTTATTTCGCTTAAAAGATTTTTATCATATTTTTTATTTCTAATCATAGCTATTTCAAATTTATATGGTGGATATGTATGATCTTTTTCGCCTTCTTTTTCACTGACATAAGGGGTTTCTAATATTTTAGGAATTCCTTTTAGTTTCTCATGATATATTATTTTCATAAGGTTGTCAAAGCCTATTTTACCAAAGCCGATATTATCATGACGATCTTTATGAGCGTTTATTTCGTTTTTACTGTCATTGATGTGCATACAACCTATTTTATTTAGGCCGATGATTTTATCAAATTTTTCTAAAACTTCATCAAAGTTATTTAAGTCATAACCAGCATCATGAATATGGCAGGTATCGATGCAGACTTTTATTCTGTTTTGATTTTCAATACCATCGATTATATATTTTAAGTCTTCGAATGTCGTACCTACTTCGGTTCCTTTACCGGCCATGGTTTCTAAGCAAATTACAGGCCCTTCTTTTTCACTTAAAACAATATTTAAGCCTTTAATGATGTTATCGAGTCCTCTTTCTTTGCCAAGACCAACGTGACTTCCCGGATGTAGAACGATGAGGTTTATGCCCAATTTTTTAGCTCGGCTAACTTCACCTTTTAAGAAATTTACAGCAAAGTTAAATTTTTCTGGTTCTTTATCATTAGCTAAATTAACGATATACGGGGCATGAATAACAACATTATTTATATCGATATTGTTTTCTTTCATTATTTTTTTAGCTTCATTTACAACGTTTTCATCGATAGGTCCTCTAACAGTGTTTTGCGGAGCACCTGTATAAAACATAAATGTGTTTTCACCATAGCTTAGAGCTTCTTTAACAGAGCCAACTAAACCTTCTTTTTTATTATAAGATACATGACTACCTATTATTAAATCTTCCATGGTTTCACCTTCTAGCTAATATAATACCACATTTTTGTTTATTCGCCTAGAAGTTTTGAGAAAAGTTTAAAGGTTCCCCCAATTATTTTTTGAATGTAATTTTGAGCTGTTTCAGAAACTTTTAATCCAGCTTTGGCAAGGTTGTTGTCATAGTTTTTGGGTGGGGTTATATATTTGTCAATATCGATGTTTTTACCTTCCTTTACATCTTCTTCAAATTTTTTTATTTGGTTTTCTGTAAGAGTAGCTTTACGGTTATTCTGAAATTCAAAGTAGCCTGTACTTTGCGAAATATAGAGGGCAATAAAGGTAATAAATAAGGTCATTAAAACATATTTGAAAATTTTATTTAGTTTAGTTTTCATTTATGTATTCTCCAATTATTGGGGCGATTAATTCAATGGTGTTTAATACTTCATCGATTGTGTTTTCCTCACCGCCTATTTCAAGTAATGTCATTTTAGGATTTAAGTCTTGATTGTATACGCCATTATTGCCTTTACCTTCTTTGCCAATAACGCCTCTTGTAAGGCTTGGATATTTTGCTTTTATTTTATCGTTTATTTTATTGGTCATATCTAGGTTACTTTGATATCCGGGATTTTCTTTACCAATAACAAAGATTATTTTGGCACATGATTTGTTATTGATAATAGTTGTCGATTTATCTTTGGCGAGGGCATCTCGGTGAAGGTCGATAATCAGTTTTAAAGATGGGGTGTTTTGGATAGTTTCAGTAATAAGATTTCTTGCTGCTTGATAGCTTTTACTATAACTCATATTATTGATGTTCATATAGTCAACAAGATTATCTTCCATGACTAAAGCTTTGACTTTATTTTCAGCTAGTTTATCTTGAAGAATGTATGAGGCCATCATAACTCCTGGCTTGATGTTATAGTTTTCAAGAGCATCGCCTTGATATTCTTCAGATTGATGAGAGTTATAGATGTAAACTGTCGGTTCAGTATTTAAATCTTCAACTTCGCTAAAGTTAGGATTACTAACATATGTCATCGTAGTTTCTTTAGTTTTAAAAGGCATACTTGTTTCTAAAATTGAAAGTGGTTTATTGATGTTTAAAATATGGGAAAACATTTTAGAAAAAAGATTACTTGCTTTCTTTTCATATAGTAAGTGATAATTAGAATCAGCAATTAAAGCTTTGACAAAGTCTTCATTATTACTTACTAGTTTAAAATTCATAATGATATTATAAGATAGTTCATAACCTAAAAAGATTAAAAATAGGTAGAAAAGTATACGATATTTAAACTTTCTTTTTTTAACAAGTTTCATTTTAGACATATAATCTCCCCTTTTCTATGGTTAATTATATGTGTTTTACTTTGAATAAAATGTAGAAAAAACTAGTCTTTTTGAACTAGTTTTAATCAAATATATTTCTATGTCAAAATTTTATATATCGTTTTTAATATTGTGCATAGCATCATTTAAAGATTTACTTATTAAATCGGATAATTTTTCGATAACAAAGTCTTCTTCTTTAGGGGTTACCATAAAATTATAACCGGTTGGGTTTAAGACTTCGGTGATTAGTGATTTGGTTTGTTCTTCGTTTAAGGTTCCAACAATTCCAAATAAGTTTTCTTTATCTTGATTATTGATTTGACTTTTTTTATTCAAGTAGTTAACGTTGACCATTAATTTGTTTTTAGGATTGTTTATGTTTTCTTTTTCGTAGGCAAAGTGTTTATACATATAGCCTATAGTGTCACTGACAATAGAGGCAGCATCGACAACGGTTGGGACACCAATGGCAATTACGGGGATTCCTAAGGTGTCTTTGCTTATTTCTTTTCTTTTATTACCTACTCCACTACCAGGGTTAATTCCAGATGATGATATTTGAACGGTTTTATTTACTCTTTCTAAGGATGATGAAGCGAGAGCGTCGATGACAATAACAAAGTTTGGTTTAACGGTACTAATAATTCCTTTGATTAAGTCACTTGTTTCGATTCCAGTTTCTCCCATAACGCCTGGAGAGATGGCACATATTCTTCGGTAGTTATCATCAAGGTCACCATATAAGTAAAGATGATTTGTAACAATTATTTTAGAAATAACTAGTGGGCCAAGGGAATCCGGGGTGGATTTTTCATTACCTAAACCTATAATAAGGCCTAAATCGTCTTTTTTTATGTTAGTTTGTTTGAGAATTTTTTTAATTTGTTTAGTTAAAATGGTTATAACTTCCCCTCTTGTTTCATAGTCTGTAATATCTTCAAATTCAACGGTTATGTATGTGCCTGGTTTTTTACTTATTTTTTTGGCTGATGCTTCATCTAGATTGATGGTTGTGATTTTATTATTTCCAACCTTTTCAGTTATACCGCCTTCAGTTAGTTCAATAGCTAAATCAGTACGAATGTTAAAGTTTTTTAAATCAATTTGATGTTTCATAGTTTCACCTCTTAAATTATTTTTCCCATAATGGCACTTTTTACCACATTTTTCTTGCATTTTTAGTTTTTTTTTGTTAAAATGGTTGTACGAATGGCTTGGAGGTGAATATTGTGGCCAACTTAAAAAATGCGAAAAAGAGAATTCTTGTAAATAAGAAAAAAGAAGTACGTAACAATAATTACGAAGCTAGCATTAAAACAGCTATTAAAAAAACCGAAAGAGCAATTGCTAGAAAAGATAAAGATTTAGCTAAGGAAAATTTAGCAGTAGCAATTAAGAGAATCGACAAGGCCGCTGGAGCGAAAGTTATCGCTAAAAATACAGCAGCTCGTAAAAAATCTAGATTAACAAAGAAAGTAAATTCTATGGTAACTGAGTAATTTACTTTTTTTATATATAATTTTATATAAAAAAAATAGGATTTTCATCCTATTTACATGTATAACCTTGTTTTTCTAAAGATTTTTGAACATCGGCTTTAGACTGATTTTTCTTAGCATCAAATCCAAATGAGGCTTTATCTTCATCACTTATTTTATCCATTTCAGTTTTAAGACTATATTTAAGTGTTGTTTTATCTGTACTTACATTTACCGTTATACCTTTTTTTTCATTGCTTTTTAACATGCCTTCCATATTCTTTTTTATCTTGTTCATATTGTCTTCATATGAATCAGGATATTTTAACGATATAGTCGTTTCTACTGCTTTTACTTTATCATTTTCAAATGTAGTTTCTATTTCTTGAGTGGTAGTTGTATCACCATATTTTCCTGTCTGAGAACAAGTTAAAGTTTCAGTCCCACAGCCTGTTAAAGCAAGACATCCAACAAAAACGCTTATTATAAGTAAAGTCTTTTTCATAATCTACCTCCTTATATACAAGTATACCATATTTAATTTAATTTTTTTATTTTTTATTTTTTATTTACTGTAATAGTTAAAAATTATCTTATAATTATAGTTTAAACTTTATATAAAAAATAGGACTTTATTTGTCCTATTTACAAGTATATCCTTGCTTTTCTAAACTTTTTTGTGCTACTTCTTTAGATTGGTCAGTATTGGCATCAAAACCGACATTAGATTTTTCTTCATCAGATAATTTATCGATATCATATGTTAAGGTATATGTAAGTGATGTACCTTTAGTAGTGATATTAAAATCAACACCTTCTTCATCAGCATTTGAACCAAGCATACTTTCAGCCATTGATTTTATTTTATCCATTTGATTTTTGTATGAATCAGGATATTTGGCAGTTGATGATGCTTCGACTGTTTTAGTTTTGTCTCCTTCAAATGTAGCTTTGATTTCACTAGTTGTGGTTATATCTCCAGTCTTCTCCTCTTTAGTACAAGTTAGGGTTTCAGTTCCACAGCCTGTTAAAGCCATACTCCCAGCTACTAGACCAACTACTAATAATATTTTTTTCATTTTTACCTCCTCTATTTATAAGTATATCATATTTTTTTCACAATTCTATCATTTTTCTTTCATAAATATAAAACTTTGTATTTTAGGATATAATAAGGTATAATAAGAATATCTTTAAAGAGGTGACTTTATGCGAACTTTTAGAAATATATTTATTACAGTTTTACTAGTTGTTTTAGCTTTTTTTATTTACGATAACCGGATTACGATAGTCCAAAATGTTTCAAAAACTGTCGATAAGGGAGAGACTTTAGTTCTTCCAGATAATCCAAATTTTAAAAATAATTTTGATTTTCAGTTTGTTCAGGAGACTGATGATTTTGATGTAAAAAGTAAGCAAGATATTTTAAATGTTTTATATACTATTTTAAATAATGGATTAGATGAGTTTACTTTTTATTGCAGTCAAAATTATAGTTCTTGTGTGGATGATTTTAAAGAGATTAGTCAAGACCAAATTTTACTTTCAACAATTAATAATATGGTTTCTCCTTTTAACAGTTACGACAAGGTTTCCTTTACAATTTCTAATTATGGAAAAATCGTAATGAAAATTCAAAAGTTATACAGTGATGATGAGATTACAAGAGTTGATAATGAGATAGAAAGGTTAATTAAAGAAAATCTCGGTGATAAAATGAGTGACCGAGACAAAATTAAGTTTTTCCACGATTATTTAATTAACAATAGTAAATATGATGAAAAAAGAGCCGAAGCAATTGAGAGTGGCGGTGATATAAATAACAATTCTCATAAGGCAATCGGTCCCCTATTCGACCATTTGAGTTTGTGCAGTGGATATAGTGATGCAATGAAGTTATTTTTAGATAATCTCGAAATTCCAAATTACAAAATTTCTAATACAAAACACAGTTGGAATTTAGTTTATATAGATGGTAAATGGCTACATTTAGATTTAACTTGGGATGACCCAGTTACAGATACTGGAGCAAATTTGCTTTTACATAAATTTTTCTTGATTTCAACCGATGAACTTCACGATTTAGATGCGACTGAACATAATTTTAATGTAGAATATTACCCTGAAGCAGCCTAATAGGCTTTTTCTATTGGTAAAATTACGGTAGCTAAGGTATATTTTCCGGGTTTTGATGAGTAATTTAAAACTCCACAATGAGCTGAGATTATTTCATCTGATAGGGATACTCCAAGTCCAGTTCCACGGGCTTTAGTCGTATAGAATGGTTCTTTGATTTTACTTAAGGTTTCTTTGTCCATACCTAAACCATTATCTTCGATATATATTTTAATTTGGTCATTACTTACTTTAGACCAAATTTTTATTTTACTGACGTTGCTGGCTTCACAACTATTTTTAAGAAGATTTATAAACACTTGAACTAAGCGGTTATAGTCGCCATTTATATATATTTCGTCATCTTTGAGGTCGGTTTCCAATTTGATTTTATAGGAATTAAATAGGAGTTTTGTATTGTTTATGACTTCTTCTAGAAGAAGGTTAATGTCAAGGGGCTCTTTGGTTATTTTGATTTTATTCATGGCAAGAAAGTCTTCTAAGAGTAATAAGGTACGGTCGATTTCTTCTTTTAAGATAGGAATGTATTTCTTGGCATGTTCTTTATTATTAACATCGAACATATCAAGATAACCTTTACAGACGGCGATGGGATTTTTTATTTCATGAGTTATTTGAAATAGAGACGATTTTATTTCTTTGTCGTGTTCAATTTCTTTTAGGCTCATATGAAGTTTTAAAACGTCTTCGACCCTTGTGTGCAGGAATACAGCTCCTGTTGTTAAGACGAAAAGGATTAAAGAGATTAAAATTATTTCTAGGCTTTCATTTAAGATAAAGCCATTTAAAGTGATATTTAAAATGAGAAGTGAGGCCATTTTGATAAGACAAAATTCAAGGATGAATTTATTGATATTCAATTTTTTCGCATCTTTTAAATATAAAAGATAATAAATTATATATTCTAAAATAATGAGTAAGTATAAACTTTTATAAAATGTACAATAATACCCGGCTATCAAGATAGAAGCGAACAAGATTGTCATATTAGATTTTTTGAGATAGGCAAGAACTAGAGGTATATTTATCATGATAAGAGGAACTGCCGGAAAAAGAGGTTTAGCGAATTTAAATATCATATAAATCATAGTAAATATAGCTATGACAAACACTAGTTCATTTTCTTTTTTATCAAATGTTTTAGAATAAGCTGTGTAAAGTAAATATAAACTTAAGGGCAAGATTATATTGTTGACATCTAAGAGTATTATGTTTATTTTATCCATTTATTATCACCGTTTTAATTATATATAATTCTTTTGTCAATTTTTGTCGAAAAAAGAAGAAAATGCAGAAATTTAATGATTTTCTTCTTTTTTAAATATGATAAGTTTACTACATATATAATTAAAGACGATGACAATTACTTGAGCAATCACTTTACAGATAAGGTCATTATATGATAAAAGGGTTACAGTGACATACATAAATAACATTTCAATGATTAATGAAGATATTCTAGCTAAGAAAAAGTTAATTATTTCTTTTGCACGTTTAGTGCCTTGGGCTTTACTTTTAAAGACAAATTTACGATTTGTAAGATAGGCAAAGGTAACGGCGATAATCCAAGATAGAACGTTAGCAATTTGAATGTCAAGGGCTGTTTTAGCTGATAAAAAGGTACTTGTAAATATGGCGTAAGTTATAATGGTTACAACGGTAGTTAAAGCACCAAATATTAGGTAGTTAATAATTTCATCGTATTTTTTATAGTATTTAAGGGCTAAAGCATAATATTTTTTCATTATTCACAAACCTCACTAGATGAGCACGTACTTTGATAGGTGTATTTATATTGATTGTTTGATGCTTCATATGTTATTTTAACGCAGCCATTCATTTCTTTATCTGTTGTTGGATCGATTATTTTTTTATCACTTTTTAAATATCCTTCTTCTTTTAAGCATTTTAAACTTTTTTCAATTGATTCACCGTTATTTAATGGTAATTTTCTAGTGTTTTCTGTCCCCCATTTACGAGCAGCATCAAGAATACTTTCTTTTTGTTGTTTATATGCATCTTCTCTTGAATTGTTAATAGTGTCATTAATAGTCGGAACAACGATGGTAGCTATTATTCCTAATATGACGATAACAGCTAAAAGTTCAATAAGTGTAAATCCTTTTTTCATATCTTTCACCTAGTTTAAATTATACTTTGGGATTAAGGAGATGTCAACTTAAAAAGCAGGCATAGGCCTACTTAATCTTTACTTTTTGATTTCTTTGTAATTCTGGATATATTTTAGCGGCAATTTCGGTATATTCAATAATTTTTTGTTCATATTCTTCTATTTTTTTGCGGTCTTCAGCGTCTTTTATATTATTGATACCAATTGTATATTTAAAGTAGAAAAGTAAAGGGTTTTGTTTAAAACACTCTTCAATATATTCTTGCCATTTTTGTTCAAATAAAAGTATTCTATTATTTAATTCTTCTTCGTCTTCAATGTAATCATTAACTTTAGTGATAAAGTTAACTCCTTTAATTTCTTCATCATCATGTAGGTCATTGATTTCTGTGCCGACTTCTTTAGATACTTTTTTCATTTCTTCTAAATTATCACGTTCATTTATAAGTTCATAAGCATTTGCACAAAATGCTTCAAAATCTTTAATATTCATCATTTAATTACCTCCCGCCTTGATTAGGCAATGATAATTGTAACACTTTTTCTTGCTAATGCAAAGAAAAAAATAGGATTTTTTCCTATTTTTTAAAGTTGATGAGATGGTTGTGTTTCTTCTGGAGATTCTAACGTTTCGTTTTCTTGTAATGGTTGGTCTGAATACTCGTTAAGTAATCTTCCCATTTCCGCGGTAGCACGGTCAATTTCAATGTGTTGAATATCTAATGCTTTATCTGCAAGTTCAGTTGCTTGTTTTAAAATATCTTCATCGGTAAGTGTATTTTTTAATGTGGGATAGAGGGCTCTATACATATTGGCAATTATTTCTTCTCTTTTAGCCGTTATATCTCTAGCAGCTTTGTTATATTTTTTTAAAGCCTCTACTTTCTTTTCAATTCTTTTTTCCATTTCGAATACCTCCTTTACTATTTATATTTTACCACGTCTTAATTTTATGGTCAATTTTTATCTTTTTACATATACTTTCTGAGGTGTCTTTTGTTTAGGGGTTAAAGCATAAATCAAATTATTAATTGATTTGCAAAGGTTATGAATTCTTTTAGATAGGAATTTATGATAATACTCTTCTATTTTCATCCCAGATACTAAAATTCCATTAACAGGGATATTTATTTTTTTAGAACTTTGATAATCTCTTTCTAAATTTTGATATCCATTTACCAAAATGTTTTTGGCGACCGCAAGGTTTGCTTCAAGTTCAGCCATTTGTTTTTCAACAGAATTAGATGTATCATTGTAACGTCTTCTATAAATTCCTAAAGCATCAGAGGCAAAATCAGCTCCTTTTATTATTTCGGTATCATCGCTTGTTAATACTTTTGGGTCAATATTTTGGAGTGTTTCTTCACCCTTGATAACTGCCTCAGCTAATGTCGCTTTATCTTCTTTATACATTTCTTCTATAGTAGTCTTTTTCATTTTATCATTCCTCCAAACGTTTGTTTACTCTACTCTTTTTTTTATGTATTGTCAAATTAGATTAAAAAAGTAGTGCCAATAAAAGCACTACATATTGGTTAAGCGTTTTTGGCCGGCGTTTTTTTCTTCTTTGTCTTTAATAATGCTCTCACCGTTAACGCTTTTGTCTAGGTTATCATTACCTAAGTCTTTAAGAAGGTTACGAACTTGATATTGTTCATACATTTCAATAATATTTGGATCAAGGTATTTGCGCATATTCGATTTATATAAAAATTTGATATACGACATAATAAATTCTGTTTTCTTTTCGATGTAATTTTCGGTAGTAGTTTGAACATCGGGGTGTTCTTCTAGAAATTCGTTTTTTAAATCATTACTAAACCACTCGTTTAAAACATAGCGAATACGATTGGCACATGCTTCACAAAGGTCAGCTATTTGAATAAAGTTAGAGTAATTCATCCTTCTTTCGGCCATACTAATCTGAGTCATTTCTGAATTAATTGAAAAGACTGCCATATTATAATACTTTCCTAAGATATCTCTAACTTCAGGATTGTCAGCAAGATATTTTTCTTTATTTGCTTTTGATAGCCAATTTTCAAGAACAAAGTGAATATTTTTAGTACATCTTTCACATATGTCTAAAACTTGGCCACGATTATTATTAGTAAGACTTTCTTCTGTTGATTCTATCTTACTTATTTCTGATTCAATAGAGTTTATACAAATTTCGTAAAATTTCCTGTCGTCCTCCCCACTCATACATCTTCACTCCTTGATATTTAAATTATACTATATTTTATTCTTTTGTCAAACTGGCATGAAGTAGTTCTGTTTAAATTTTACACTTTATTTGCATTAACTTCTTGATGATGATAAAATTTAAATGCGAGGTGATTATTTTGAAAGCTGTTGGCATTATTTGTGAATATAACCCGATGCATAATGGTCATTTATATCATATTAAAAAAGTTAAAGAATTATATCCGGATTATGCGATTATCCTAGTGATGAGTGGAAATTTTACACAAAGAGGAGATGTAAGTTTAATTGATAAATGGAAAAAGTGTGATGTTGCTTTAAATTATGTCGATTTAGTGGTGGAATTACCATTTGTCTATGCGACACAGGCAGCAGATATTTTTACAAAAATGAGCTGTGAGATACTTAAAAGTTTAAATGTTTCGGCTTTTGTTTTTGGAAGTGAAAGTAACGATGTAGAGATGCTTAAGCAAATGGTTTTGATACAGCAGAGTGCGGATTATCAAGTTAAGGTGAGAGATTATTTAGATAAAGGTTTTAATTATCCGACTAGTATGTCTTTAGCTTTAAAAGATTTAGGTGGTACTTTAATGAATAAATCAAACGATTTATTAGGACTTGGCTATGTGAGGGGTCTTCAAAACAGTAATATTGAGGTTAAAACGATTAAAAGGACGAATGATTATAATAGTTTAATCTTAACGGAAAAAATAACTAGTGCGAGAAGTATTAGACAGGCTTTACGGGAAGGCGTGGATATTAAAGATTATGTTCCTTCAATTGTTTATGGCAATTTAAAGAATATACATTTTAATGATGACTATTTTGATTATCTTAGGTACAAAATTATAACTGACGATGACTTAAGTAAATATTTAGGGGTTGATGAAGGTATTGAAGGTAAGATTAAGGGTGAGGTTTTGAAGGCTAATAATTTGGATGATTTAATTAAAAGGGTTAAAAGTAAAAGGTATACATATGCGAAAATTAGTAGAATGTTTTTACATATTTTATGTGGTTTTACGAAGGAAGAAGCCAAGAAGACAAGGTCTTTAGAATATATTAGAGTTTTAGGTTTTAACGATAAGGGACAGAAGTATTTAAAAGAGGTACGGGATAAATGTGACATTCCTATTTTAGTTAAATATGAAAAAGGATATTTAGCTTTAGATATCGAAAGAAGAGTAAGTCTTGTTTATCATATAAAAGAAGATGATGTAATAGATGAATATAAACACAAGGTCATTATTCATTAACATCATCTTTTTAGATTGTTTCAACTTTTAGGAAGTTAGTCGATTTTAGGGTGTTCATTTTAGGAAAACCACCTGTAATAATTACTAAGTCTCCCTCTTTTAAGTTCATAGTTTCTTTAGCTTTTTCTTTACAATTTTGAATTAAGTCTTCTAAGGTATTATATGGTTTAACAATTTCTGGATAGACTCCATAATTTAAAGCCAAACTTCGGGAAATTTTTTCATTATTGCAAGCAGCAAAGATTAAAGATTTGGGTTTTAAAGTACTAATTAATTTAGCTGTATAGCCTGTGGATGTGGCAACGATAATTAATTTAGGGTTTAATAGTTTATCAGTGTCAATTACGTTTTGAGCAATAGCGGATGGAATGCGGTCTTTTCTGGCATATGATTTTTGATTTTGGTAATCGTAATATTCTTCGGCGGCTATACAAGCTTTAGCCATATATTTTACAGCTTCAGCGGGATGGGTACCAACGGTTGTTTCACCAGATAACATAACGGCATCTGTACCGTCCAAAACGGCATTGGCAACATCTGATATTTCGGCTCTAGTTGGTCTAGAGGTAGTATACATAGAAGCTAACATTTCAGTAGCCACGATACATGTACGACCAACAGTGCGGCATTTTTCAATGATTTGTTTTTGATAGATTGGTAAATTTTCCATTGGAACTTCAACGCCAAGGTCTCCTCTAGCAACCATTATTCCATCACTAACTTTAATAATAGCATCTAGGTTTTCAATGGATGTCGCACTTTCAATTTTAGATATTAATTGCATGTCTTCCCTATTTTCTTCTTTCAGTATTTCTCTTACGGCAAGAACATCTTCTGGGGTACTGACAAATGATAAGGCAATAAAATCACCGTTATGACGGCAGGCATAGATTATATCTTTTCTATCTTGGTCACTAATAAAGTCAAGATTTAAATTTACGCCAGGGACAGCTACACCTTTACGATCTTTTAGGATTCCTCCTTCAATTATTTTACAGGTTAAACCTTTTTTATCTTTATCTATAACTTCTAGTTTCATAAGGCCATCTTCTAAGAGAATTGTATGACCAATTTCGATACTATCTAAAGCGTCTTTATAGTTGACGGTAAAGGCTTCTTCAGTACCTAAAATATCGTCTTTGACTATTTTTATTGTTTTGCCGTTTTCTAATTTGATACTGCCATTTTTGGTTTTACCAGTTCTGAAGTCTGGTCCTTTGGTATCATATAAGACGGCAACGTGTCTATTTAGTTCTTTGTTTACTTTTTCAACTAAATTTAGAGTGTTTTCAACTTCTTCTTCAGTTGCATGAGAAAAATTAATTCTCGCAACGTTCATGCCATTTAAAACCATTTGTTTGAATGTTTCGTATTTGGAACTTGCAGGTCCGATTGAGCAAATTATTTTAGTTTTTTTCATTTTTAGCCTCCTATTTTTGACATTTTGGACAGTAATATGTACTTCTACCGCCAATGGTAATTTTGTTTATTTTAGCTCCGCAGCTTGGACATATTTCTTTTGTATGGACCAAAAGTTTATTTTGGAATCTTCCGTGAACTCCTTCACTTGATTCATAACTTTTAATAGTGGTTCCACCATAGTTTATAGCCTCTCCTAAGACTTTTCTCGTGTTGTCAATGATTGCTTGGAGTTTTACCTTGGGTATTTGCGAAGCTTTGGCTTCCGGGTTAATTTTACTTAAAAAAAGTATTTCATCGGCATATATATTGCCAATACCGACAATTATACTTTGGTCTAGAAGCTCTGATTTAATTGGCTTAGACTTCAATTTTGTCTTTAAATATTCTGGAGTTAAATTTTTATCCCAAGGTTCAAGGCCGAGTTCGGATAAAGGTTTAACTGATGAAGCTATTTCCTTTTTTAACAGGTACATTTTACCAAATTTTCGTGTATCATTATATCTTAATTCTGTACCGTCATTAAAGGTAAAGGTTACATGCTCATGTTTATTTAATGGGTCTTCTTTATGTTTAAAGAAGTATTTTCCTTCCATTCTAAGGTGACTTAAAAGAAAATAGTCATCTAGTTCAAACATAAGCCATTTTCCTCTTCTTTTAATGTCATTTATAGTTTGATTTTTTATTTGTTTTTTAAACTCTTCAGGGGTTGGATAAGCAATTATGTTGTTCCAGTAAATGTTTGAAGCGATTATTTTTTTACCTAAAACTATATTTTTTAAGGTATTTTTAACAGTTTCTACTTCAGGTAATTCGGGCATTATTTTTCTCTGTAATCTGATTCTTTAGCTTCAATTATTACTGGCTTTATTCTTTTTTTAGTTTTATTTTTTCTGTATTCTTTATAGTTTTTAATAGTCTGAACATTATCTTTAAATAATCTATATAAGGTATATATAAGTACGCATATTGCAATAAAAAGAATTATATAGAAGAACATGGAAAAGAACGTAAGAATAATGGCTACGCCTAGGATAAATAGCAGTACTTTTTTAAATGTGTCCACATTATCACCTAACTCTTTCTTTTTAGATTATAACATTTTTAGCTTGATAAAGACAAGTAAATAGTTGACGTAAAATAATGGTTATTTTTGTCATTTGTCTTGAATTATTTTTTGCTTATGATAAACTAATTTTAGTGGGTTAATCCCATTATATTGTAACATTTTGTTTTTATTATTTTTTTCATGTATTATATAATAGTTAAAGAATGTATTAAATCTTTCTCTCATTATTATAACTTTTCTTAACTTTCCTAATCTATATATATATGTTACAATAGTTTAGCAGACCAATTGGTCTGCTTTTTGTATGTTAAAAAAACTAATACTTTGATATTAGCTTATTTTAGGTCTTCTTTATTGTATATAAAGTCAACAATGTTTACATTGTGAATGCCATCAATGTTTTTTTGGAAAATCATATCTGATGTAAATAGATATCTAGGATACATTTCTTTTATTTCATAAAATGGTTTATATTCTCTTTCTTCTGTTTTTTCATCATCAATATTTTTAGCTACTTGAATATAGAAGTATTCATCTACGCCACGTCTGGCAATAAAGTCACATTCAAGGTTTCCAATTTTACCAACGCTTAAGCTATAGTTTCTACTTTTTAGATAAGAGAATAAAACATTTTCTAATACTGGTCCATAGTTAATTCGATTATCGGTGTTTAAGGCATAATAGATACTTAAATCAGCTAAATAATATTTTTTTTCACCATCTAATACTTTTTTTGATTTGATATCAAATAAATCACAAGGATAAATTATTTTAGCATTTTCTAAAACTTCAATATATGATTTGATAGTTCTTCTATCAACTAAAACATTTTTATCTTTGGTTAAATAATTATAGATACTGCCAACCGAAATGATTGAACCAAAGTTATTAACGACAAATTTTTGGATTACTTCAAATAATGATTTGTCTTTGATTTTTTTATGATTTTTTATGTCTTTATCAAAAATCTGTTCAATAATACTTTTTGTATATAATAGTTTATCTTCATATGTATCATATTTTAATGAACCGGGAAAACCACCCTCTCTTATAAATTCTTCAAATTCATGATATATATTTGTATCGATTTTTTTGCCCAAAAATCTTTTCATATCAACATATTCATAGAAGTTCAAAGGAAGCATTTCGATTTCAATGTATCTTCCGGTTAGCTTTGTCACTAGTTCACCAGATAACAAATACGAATTAGAGCCGGTTAAAAAGATTGAAAAATTTTCCTCTTCTCTATAAGCATTTATTACTTTTTCATAACCAGAAACATTTTGAACTTCATCGATAAATAAATATTTAAAGTCATTATCTACTACTAAACTATCGATTGTCTTTTCTAGCTCTTCTGGAGTTTTTATATCTTTATAAGCTTTACTATCTAACTCAATATAAATGATGTTTTTATCTTTTATACCTTTTTCTTTTAATTCTTCAATTATAGTTTTTAGAAGATAAGATTTACCACATCTTCTTATGCCAGTTATAACTTTTATCATAGTATCATCATAAAAACCTCTGACTTTATTTAAATAATCTTCTCTTTTATATAATTTTTCCATAGTCTTTTCACCTGATACAATTATATACTTTATTTAAATTTTTAGCAAGTTATCGACCAGTTTTTGGTATATAAGTGTGAAAAGTGGTCGATAAACTAGTGTTTTTTGTGAATTATAAGAAAAAAACTCTGAATTTAATCAGAATTTTTTATTTTAATTTTCTTTTTTGGTTACTCTTCTCATTACAAATACTGAGACAATTACACATATTATTCCAAGTACCGCAATTATTATACTACCGTAAGCAGAAGTTGATGGGACTTCAACTACCTCAGGTCCTTGATTATTATTGTTTTCTGTATTCCCATCAATATTTGTACTATCTGTTTGTTCTTCTTGATTTTCATTACTACATTTATCTGATACTATGTAAGGATCGCTTTCTGTTCCACTACCACAGAATTTTACATCAGATTTTAAAAAGACTACTGGCCGTGGAGAATTATAAGTATTACTATAAGCAACTCCAGCTGGACCAATATACACACCCCAATTATTTATTGCAGAAGCACCCCAAACAACTGATGAACTGTAACTGCTAATGTTATAAGAGGCATTTATTGTCCAGTAATATAATGTATCATTACTTCCTCTATCTAATAAATAATTATTATTGCATGAATCATAAACATTGCCTGAAGTTGTAGCAGATGTACATAATGGATTTATACTTGCTTTAAGTATATCTGTTACATTAGCAAGTCCTACATTCCCTGTCCACGTATACATTCCTTCTCCTTGCTGATTTCTTTCAATACTATCTTGTGATGCATCATCTAAATATTCTACGGCTCCTATATTAAATGAATGAGATAATATTTGTTTTTTGGCAATTTCATTTATGTTATTTACATAGTAATCATCATTTAAATATTCTTTTATACTTGAATCTTCCGTTACTGTTCCGCTTTGCAGATTACTTTGGGATTTAAATATTCCATCTACTGCAGCATATACGCCACACCCTCTTGACGGTTCTGTACAATATGTATTATTTTGAGTATGACGATGACTTCCATTATCAAACGGCATTTTGTCCAGTAAATCATTCCTAATTATTTTATATGTTCCATCAGCTTCTTTAGCTATTATTCTCCAAAGTTCTCCATTAAATTTTATATAGTTATTTGGGTTTTGTCCCCGATAAATATATCTTCCTGACTCATAGCTATCTATGTAAAGTCCATCACCACTATTAATTGTATCTACATTTATTCCACCAATTGATACCGCTTTTACATTTATGTTAGGCAAAATAATGCCTAATATAAATAAAGTTATAATAATTATTTTCTTCATATGTATTCCCTACTTTCTATAATGTACAATTTTATTGTACACCCCCCCCCCCAATAATGTCAACTTAAGAGGGGGGACAAATTTTAAAATGTGAAAAAGTCACAAAAAAACACCTTGA
>CALVRJ010000006.1 GCA_944358545.1 uncultured Bacilli bacterium
TCTGGTTGATAGGCTGGAGGTGGAAGCATGGCAACATGTTGAGCTGACCAGTACTAATAGATCGAGGATTTAATCCTTAATATTGATTGTCTTCTATGAGAATTCACACATTACCATGTTTTCAGAGAATTATTTCTCTTATTTGATTTGTGATGTTAGTAAAGTGGATACACCTGTTCCCATCCCGAACACAGAAGTTAAGCACTTTAGCGCCGAAGATAGTGTATGCGAAAATAGGTGATTGCAAATCTTTTTTTTTGCCTTATTTTACTTATGGTTTAATAAGGTTTTTTTAATAAAAAAACAAGTTTAATTTTTACTTGTTTCTTTATTTTCTTCCATACATAATTTGTAAAATTCTACGTTTAAAACTAAAGATAATCGCCAAACTGTTCCTAATGAAAATGTTTGGTGAACATTATTTTCGATGTTTGAAATAAATTGCTTTGAATAGTTTGCTTTATTAGCTAATTCGGCTTGAGTCATACCTCGTAATTTACGATATTTTCTAACATTTTTACCTATTAGTGTATAAACATAGTTTTCATCATTCCTATCAAACTGCATATTATCACCAACTATTTATATTTTCCCATATTTTTACATTTTGTTGGTGTCATGGTTCGTTATACTTTTATAAAATTTGCAAATAGTATTTTTAATATTTTTTATTTTGATTAAATATAATAGATATTTTCTTATTTTATGTTATAATTATGTTGTATGTCTTATGTTTTATTATTTGAAAGTGAGGATATTTTATGGAATACAAATTAAATTTAAGGAGTGTTAAAGAGACTATTGAACTTGCACAAAACTTTGAATCAGAAAAGTTTCCTAATATGATTATTTGTTTAAATGGTGAACTTGGTAGTGGTAAGACTTTGTTTACTAAAGCATTTGCGAATGCTCTTGGAGTTAAAGAAAGTGTTACATCTCCTACTTTTAATATTATAAAAGAATATGATGGCGAACTTCCTTTATATCATATGGATGTTTATCGTCTTGAAGGCAATAGCGATGACGCAATGATTGAAGAGTATTTTAATAAAGGTGGAGTAGTTATTATCGAATGGGCTAATATGATTAAGGACATTTTACCTGATCATCGTTTGGATATAAAAATAAAAATTACCGGAGAAAATTCTCGTATTTTTATAATTAATCCTCATGGTAAAGAATATGAAGATCTTTGTGAGGCGGTTTTATGAAATGTTTATTAATTGATACAGCTACAAGTTATTTAATTGTAAGTATTGTTATCGATAATGAGGTTGTATATTTATATAACAAAGAAGAGGGACATAGAATGTCTGAGAGGGTTATGCCGGTTATTGCCGAAGCTTTTGAAAAGGCTTCTATTAAGCCGAATGATTTAGATATGATTATGGCAACAACTGGGCCTGGTTCTTTTACGGGAATTAGAGTAGGTCTTACAGTTGCTAAGACGATGGCTTGGGCTTTAAAAATACCAGCTATACCTATTTCTACTTTAGAAGTTATGGTTTCAGGATATAACAATGATAAAAATGTGGCTTTAATAAATGCTAGAAGAAGTTTTGTATATTGTGGCGTTTATGATGGTGCTTTAAATGTGATAAGCGAAGATTGTTATGAGGGTATAGATAATGTTAACTTTGATGGCAATCTTGTTAGTTATGATGATTTTAATTTTAAGGTTAATAAACCTGAAATCGATGTATTAAAAGTAGTAAATAAACATAAAGATGATAAACCGGTTAATCCTCATTTACTTAATCCAAAATATTTGAAAAAAACAGAGGCAGAGGAAAAGTTAAAAGTTAATGATTGAGGAAATTACAGATAGGAATTTGATAGAAAAGTTTTTTGAAATTTTCTTTCCACAGTATAAAAGTCAAAACAATCCATTTGAACATTTTTTTGGCTATTTTGACAATGATATTTTAATTGGATTAATTAGTGTTAGTAAAATATATGAACGGGTGGAAGTAAATTATATTGCGGTTGAAAATAAATATAGAAATAAAGGTATAGGGAAAAAATTATTGGATTACGGAACTAAAGGTTTTAAGAATATTAGTTTGGAAGTTAGTACGGAAAATTCTGGGGCAATTAAATTTTATTTAAAAAATGGGTTTGTAAAAAAAGCTGTGAGAGAGAAATATTATGGTAATTACGATGGTTATTTAATGGTTAAAGAAGTAAGGTGATTTTATGTATATTTTAGCAATTGAATCTAGTTGTGATGAAACTAGTGCGAGTATTATAAAAAATGGTAAAGAAGAGATTTCGACGGTGGTTTTATCACAAATGGATACACATGCGAATTTTGGCGGTGTTGTTCCGGAAATAGCTAGTAGGATGCATATTGAGAATATTACAATGGTTTTAGAGGAGTGTTTAGATAAGTCGGGTTTATCTATGGATGATATCGATGCGATTGCGGTGACATATGCTCCTGGACTTATTGGTTCATTACTTGTTGGGTTGATGGCCGCAAAGACATTAGCTTTTGTATATAATAAGCCGCTTATTCCGGTGCATCATATTGCTGGTCATATATATGCGAATAATTTAGTTAAAGAACTTGAATTTCCACTTATTTCGCTTGTTGTTAGTGGCGGACATACAGAACTTGTTTATATGAAAGAAAATTATAGTTTTGAAAAACTAGGTGGAACGTTAGATGATGCAGTTGGTGAAGCTTATGATAAAGTTGCACGGGTTATTGGACTAGCTTATCCTGGTGGACCTAAGGTTGATAAGTTAGCATCTCAAGGTAAAGATGTGTATGATTTACCTTTACCTTTAGATGACGATAGTTATGACTTTAGTTTTAGCGGTTTAAAAAGTGCGGTGGTAAACTTGGTTCATAATGAAAGACAAAGAGGTAATGAAGTTTCTTCTGAAAATATAGCTACTTCTTTTCAGAATAGAGTTGTAGAGATTTTAGTTAAGAAGACAATGAAAGCTTTAAAGGAGTATAATGTTCATAATTTAATTGTTGCTGGCGGAGTAGCAGCTAATAAGGGTTTACGTAATCGGTTAATAGAAGAGTGTGAAAAAAATGGTGTTAATTTAACTTTGCCAGAGATTAAATATTGTACGGATAATGGAGCAATGATTGGGGCAGCTGGATATTATGCTTATCAGAAAGGCCGAATTGCTTCACTTGATTTAAATGCAAAGGCAAATGAAGAACTTAATTAAAGATGGTTAACATCTTTTTTTTTAGGTATTTTTCTCTAACCATTTTATTTAGGACGAATATAATACAGTGGAAGGGAGAGGTCTTTTTGAAAAAAATTATTTTTGTATTAGTAGTTGTTTGTTTGATAGTTGGCGGTTTTTTAATATTTAGAAAAGAAGAAAAAAACGAAGGGTTAGAGAAAGTAAAAGTTGCGGAAGTTACTCATAGTGTTTTTTATGCACCGCAATATGTAGCTGATGCACTTGGATATTTTAAAGATGAGGGTTTAGATGTGGAAATAATACTAGCTTCAGGAGCGGATAAAGTAACATCAGCAGTTTTAAGTGGAGATGTACAAATAGGTTTTTGTGGTAGTGAGTCAACTATTTATGTCTATAATCAAAAGCAAAAG
The DNA here is from genome assembly GCA_944358545.1 of uncultured Bacilli bacterium. Classification (GTDB taxonomy): domain Bacteria; phylum Bacillota_I; class Bacilli_A; order RF39; family UBA660; genus Coprosoma. Next base: position 3,585 of record CALVRJ010000006.1, read on the forward strand.
GATTATTTAATTAATTTTGCTGGTCTTACGAAGAAAGATGGAAGTTTTTTAGTAGGAAGAAGTAAAAGTCAGAATTTTGATTTGAATGAGCTAAAAGGCAAACATATTATTGGTGGCCGCGAGGGCGGGATGCCAGCAATGACTTTAGAATATGCTTTAAATAGAAATGGTATAAAAAGTAATGAGGTTAATATTGACACGAGTATTGATTTTGCATCAATGTCTGGGGCTTTTATGAGTGGAACAGGTGATTATGTGGCTTTGTTTGAACCAACTGCATCAGAGCTTGAGAATGAAGGATATGGTTATATTGTGGCATCTATTGGCGAACTTGGAGGGAATGTTCCTTATACTACTTATAATGCTAAGAAAAGTTATATTGAGGATAATCCAAAGGTAATTGAAGGGTTTACAAAAGCAATTCAAAAAGGACTTGATTTTGTACATACTCATTCAAGTAAAGAGGTTGCCGAAGTTATCGAAAGCTATTTTCCGGATACTAAAATGGATGATTTAATAAATATTGTGCAAAGGTATATGGATATAGATTCATGGTATGATACGACATATATTAGTAAAAAAGATTTTGAACATATTGAAGAGATTGTTGATAATGCAGGCAAGTTAGAGGCGAAGGCACCTTATAAAAAGCTTGTTGATAATTCTTATGCTGAAAGATAAAGTTATTTTAAAGATAAGAGATATAAGAAAAATTTATCACACTAAAGAAAAGGAAATTTTAGCTGTGGATAATTTTTCTTTTGATTTAAAACAAGGTGAGTTCGTTGCTATTGTCGGACCAAGTGGGTGCGGAAAAAGTACGATTTTGTCAATTTTATGTGGTTTAGAAGATGCTTCTTCGGGAACTATTAATAAAGTTGATAATTTAAAGTTTGGATATATGCTTCAAAGTGATAACTTGTTTGAATGGCGCACTATTTATAAAAATTGTATTTTAGGATTAGAAATTCAAAACTTAAAAGATAAGGAACATATAAAGTATGTAAATAGTTTGATTAAAACGTATGGACTTTTGGAATTTAAGGATGCTTATCCATCTAATTTATCTGGGGGAATGAGGCAAAGAGTTTCACTGATTAGAACTTTAGCTACTAAGCCGGATGTACTTTTATTAGATGAGCCTTTTTCGGCTTTAGATCAGGAAACAAGGTTAGCAGTTTCTGATGATGTATATAGAATTATTAAAAAGGAAAATAAGAGTGCAATTATGGTAACTCATGATATTGGCGAAGCAGTTAGTATGGCGGATAGGGTGATAGTTTTATCCGATAGGCCAAGTGAGGTAAAAAATATTTACGAAATTAAAATAAAAAACAGAAAAAATCCGATTGAGAACCGTAAGACTAAAGAGTTTTCCGACTATTATGATTTGATATGGAAGGATATAGGTTATCATGTATAGTTTAGAACATAAAAAATATTTAAAAAAGATTAGAAGGAATTCTATTTTAGTTCATTTGACTCAGATATTAATTATTGCTTTATTTATATTTATTTGGCAGTTTGCGGCAAATAATGAATGGATTAATACTTTTATCTATTCATCTCCAAAGTCTATTTTAGAAACGATTATTGATTTATATAAGGATGGTTCTTTATTCCACCATATTTGGGTAACTTTTTATGAAGTGATTATCAGTTTTATTTTAGGAACGGTTATAGGAATTGTAGTAGCTAGTATACTGTGGCGTTTTAAGTTTTTAGCTAGAGTATTAGATCCTTATTTGACTATTTTGAATAGTTTACCTAAGGTTTCTTTAGGACCAGTGATTATTATTATTGCCGGAGCTGGAGTTAAATCAATTATTTTAATGGCACTTTTTATTTCGGTTATTGTAACAATTATAAATGTTCATCAAGCGTTTATTAGTACGGATAGTAATAAAATAAAATTGTTAGAGAGTTTTAGAGCAAGTAAGTGTCAAATATTTTTTAAGCTAATTATTCCGAGTAATTTTCAAAATATAATAAGTACGTTTAAGGTTAATTTGGGTTTAGTTTTTATTGGAGTGATTATGGGAGAATTTTTGGTTTCTAAAGCAGGAGTTGGATATTTAATAATGTATGGTTCACAAGTTTTCAATTTAAATTTAGTAATGACAGGGATAATTATTTTAGCAGTTATGGCCAGTTTAATGTATTATTTAATTGTGTTTATTGAGAAAAGATGTGAGAAATAGGGGATACTCTATTTCTTTTTTGTTTTATTAATACTATATTGTCTATTTGAAAAAAAGGTGTTAAAATTGTAATAGTAGGAGACTACTTAGAAGGAGGAAAAGGCGGATGGCAGAAAAGACTGTTAGTAAAAGAAATAGCGCAATTGAATTTTGGCGTTTTATAATAGCTATAGCTATTGTAGGATTCCATATAGGATTTATTATTGCGAATACGTGCAATGGTTCAAATGGTTACTATTTGGAATCTTCTAACTGGTTCTTTGGTTCAAGTGAAGTTCTATGGATATTCACGATTACAGCTGGTTATTTTATGGTTTCTCACTTTAAAAAGAGAGAGTCTATAAAAGAGTACGCTGATAGAAGTGCATCTTCAAGAGCTTGGGAATACACTTGGTCAAGAGTTAAGTCATTATTACCTGTTTTAATTATCGGGTATATATTAGGTGTACTTATTTGTACTAGCTTCTATTATCCTGATTATAACTTCCAACAAGTTATGACGATGACGGTCAACAGTATTTGGGAATTTTTAGGTTTCCATGCAGCTGGTCTTCGTAGTTTAGGTAATCAATTCTTTAACTTAAACGGACCACTTTGGTTTATTTCAGCAATTATAATTGTTGGCTATTTCTTATATTGGCTACTTTGCAAGAATGAAGAGTTATTATCTGGTATCATCGCACCATTTACTTTAATTTTCTTAGGTGGTTGGTGGTGTTTCACTGATACAAGAGCTTCACAAACTGCTTGGTCTACAATTGGTTTACAAACAGCTTCTACTAATGGAACTGGTGGTTCAGCTACAGATACAACAGCTATTTTAGGCTTTAACAATGGTTTACTCTTTGTTTTAATGGGTATGCTAGCAGGTGTAATTCTTTATTACGCTATTCAAAAGCTTAAAGATCATAAGTTTTCCACTGGTGGTAAATGGGCCCTTTCTATTTTATATTTAGTTTGTGGCGGTTTACTAATTTGGTATACTATTTACCAACCTACTTGGTTTAACTTAGAAAGATGGACTGTTGCATTCTTATGTATGGTTGTCATTGGTTTAACGTTACTTAATAAAGATAAAGTAACAGCAGTTTTAAACAATAAATATACTAGCGGTTTACTTAACTATTTAGGTAGTATATCACTACATATTTATATGTTACATTATCCGATTGCAATTCTTATTTTAAGAATACTTGGACCAAATACTAAGGCCACTACTTATTCTTTCTGGCAAATTTACATTCCAGCAATATTATTGACAATTGTCTTAAGTATATTCCTTAAGTCAGTTATGGATATTATTCATGCGGAAAGTGCGGATGCTAAGAAGGAAGTGGAAGCAAAAGCTAAAAAGCAAAGTTAAAATAACTTTGTTTTTTTTCTTAAATGTGTTATATTAAATAATAAGGTGATGATATGAAAATAATAAAAAGGGAAGATATTGGAAAAATTGTTAAGGATGGAGATACAGTGGCTATTAGTGGTTCAGGTGGTTCAGGTTCTGCCGAAGAATTAATAGGTGGTATTAGTGATAGTTTTGTTAAAACTGGTCATCCATGTAATTTAACAGTGACTTGTGGAATAAGCCCTGGTAATTTAACTAACGATGAAGTTGGCATGAATATGCTAGCGAAAGAAGGATTAGTAGGTAAAGCAATATGCGCACATCTTGGAATGGGAAGAGTGTTTGGTAATGCGATTGGTAAAAATCAGTTTGCAGCTTGGGCAATTCCGCTTGGAGTTGTAAATCATTTATATAGAGCTATTGCTGGGCACGAAGTTGGTATTTTAACAAAGGTTGGACTTAATACGTTTGCCGATCCGAGAGTTGAAGGGTGCTGCGCTAATGAAAAGGCTAAGGCGTTAGATCCAATTGTTAAGCTTGTAAATATAGAAGGTAAAGATTTGCTTTTATATAAGTCATTTCCAATTGATGTGGCAATTTTAAAAGCTACTTATGCTGATGAAGCGGGAAATATTTCTTTTGAACATGAAGCAGTAATTGGCGAACAATATAATATGGCAATTGCGGCACATAATAGTGGCGGAAAGGTTATTGTTCAAGTTGAAAAGATAATGAAGAAGGATGCTTTAAGAGCAAGAGATGTTTTAATTCATTCTTCAATCGTCGATTATGTTTTAGTCGCACAGCCAGATACTTCTTTGGGCGATTATAATTTACCAGTTTATAGACCTGAAATGACTGGGGATAAGAAAATGGCTTTGGATGAGATTGCGATTAGACCGCTTGACAATCGAAAAGTTTGTGGAAGAAGAAGTGCGATGGAACTTAAAAAGGGTTATGTCGTTAATCTTGGTGTTGGTATGCCTGATTCTGTAGCTAATGCTTGTGCAGAAGAAGGTATTAGTGAAGATATATATTTGTCTGTAGAATCTGGACCTACAGGTGGAGTTCCAATTGGTGGTGTAGCTTTTGGAGGTTCAGTTAACCCTGATTCGGTTATTCCAACTGCTGAACAGTTCGATGCTTATAATGGTGGTAGTCTTGATATGTGTATTGTTGGACTTGCTCAAGCTGATGAAGATGGAGATGTGAATGTAAGTAAGTTTGGAACAAGAGTTACTGGACCTGGTGGATTTATAAATATTACTCAAAATACGAAGAGGGTTATATTTATGGGAACATTTACGTCTGGTGGTCTTGAGGAAGAGATTAAAGATGGTAAACTTCATATTATTAAAGAAGGAACGATAAAGAAGTTTGTTAAAAATGTTGAACAGATTACTTTTTCAGCTAAAAATGCGAGTGAAAATAATCAAGAGATTTTATATGTAACTGAAAGGGCAGTTTTTAGGTTAGTTGGTCTTGGACTTGAACTTATAGAGATTGCTCCAGGTGTTGATTTAGAAAAAGATATTTTAAGTCATATGGAGTTTAAGCCTTTTGTTTCTCCTGATTTGAAATTAATGGATGAGAGGATATTTAAAGAAGGTAAGATGGGCCTTAAAATTTAAATATCCTTTTTAGTGTAATTTTTTTGTTAAAATATGAAAAGATTACAGCGTGGCGTAATTTTTTTGATAAACTCTTGAACTTATGATAAAAAGATAGTAGAATTAGTTTTAATATACTTAAGGGAGAGGGCGATATTATGAGAGAAGTTACTTATGATGATTTAATGGGTAATGTTAAAAGTTATATCGACGATAATGATTCTTTGGAAATGATTTCAAAGGCGTTTTTCTGTGCGAATAGGCTACATGCGGGTCAAAAGCGTCAGAGTGGTGAGGATTATATTGTCCATCCGCTTTCTGTCGCTTTTATTTTATCAGAAATGAAAGCTGATGCAGATACGATATGTGCGGGGCTTTTACATGATACGATTGAAGATACTAGTATGAGTAGGGATATTATTAAAGATGAGTTTAACGAAACAATTGCAGCTTTAGTCGATGGAGTTACTAAAATAAGTAAAATGAATTTTTCATCTAGGGAGGAACAAGTTGCAACAAATACGAGGAAGATTATCACAAGTCTTCAAGAAGATGTAAGAATTGTTATTATTAAACTTGCCGATAGGCTTCACAATATGAGAACGCTTGAATATAAAAGCGAGTTTAAGCAAAAAGAAAATGCTTTGGAGACGATGGAAATTTTTGTGCCGCTTGCTTATAATTTGGGAGCTTATAAGATAAAATCTGAGCTTGAAGATTTGGCTTTATATTATTTGAAAAACGAGGCTTACGTAAGTATTGAAGATAAACTTGGGGAGATTGAACCTGAGGCAAATGAAGTTACTAGTGAGATGGCTTTTGATATGACGGGAGTTTTAAATAAACATGGTATTTCGTTTGACTATATGACAAGGATAAAGAGTATTTATGGAATTTATAAAAAGCTTTCTAAGGGGAAGAAAATGAGCGATATTCACGATTTACTTGCGATTAAGATTATGACGAATAATGTGGAAGATTGTTATAGAACTTTAGGCCTTGTGCATAATGAATTTGCTCCTCTTAATAGTAAATTTAGAGATTATATTGGTCTTCCGAAAACTAATATGTATAGGTCACTTCATACGACAGTTTTTGGGTATGATGGCCATTTAGTTCAGTTTCAAATAAGGACTTATGATATGGAAAAGATAGATACTTATGGTTTGACTGCTTACTGGGATATTAAGAAACACAATGCGGAGTATGAGATGCAAGAAGATTTAAAAAATAAACTCCCATTTTTTCAAACTATTAAGGATATTGATTATTTAATTAATGATAATGCAGAATTTGTGAGAAATGTTAAGAGAGAACTTTTTAACAAGACAATTTATGTTTATACTTATAAGGGTGATGTAGTTGAACTTCCAGCCGGAAGTACGCCAATCGATTTCGCGTATAAACTGGGAACAGATATTGGAAATACAATGGTTAGTGCGACAGTTAACGATGCATATGTTCCAGTGGATACAATTTTACAAAATAGAGATAGAGTTAAGATAATTACAAATGATAAGTCTTTACCTAATGATGATTGGAAAGATAAAGTTAAAACAGTTAAGGCAAAAAGGTTAATAAAAAAATATGGAATAAAACCAGAGGATTGAACATTGACTTTTCATATATATGTTTTATAATATTAGTAATTTGGAAAGGAAATATATATGGAAAGATTTAAGATTTTTAAAGATAATTCTTTAAAAAATAAAATTGCAATTATTTTTGATAATAAATTTATATTAGATGATGCAAAAAATATCGAAATAATTAGGGTGAGAATAGATAGGGCTAGAACTAAATATGAAAGAATTTGTGAACTGGCAAAGAAAGAGTATGATAGTATTTTACGTTTAGAAAATGATAAGTATAAAAATGGTGAAAGGCTATTTTTTAGAGAGTATGATGAAAAGGTTAAACCACTTGAAAGAAATTATTATAAAGTAAGAAGTTATTTGGAGAAAAAGTTTGATTCAGAGAGAAATAAATATTATGATTTATGTTTGAAAAAAATTAAAAAAATGGAAAAAAATTTTAATTCTAAAAAGGGTATGTCTTTTTATATTCTTCGTAATCATAAAATAAGTGAGATTCAGACAAAATATAATAATTATGTTTTGAATTTAAAGAAAAAATACGATTATATAATTTCTATATATTGGCATAAGTATTTAGTAGTTAAAAAAGATGTAGATGATAGGTTTAATGGTTTAAAAAATGAATATAGAATGAAACTAGAAGAAGCAAGGAAACAAAGAGATATAAAAACTAAAGAAGCTTATAATGCGTATAAAATTATTGAAGAGGGATATTTACCGGTTTTAGATACGCTTATTAAAAGACAAAAAAAAGTACAATTTGTTAAAAGGCTTTTAAAACTTAGGTAATGGTTAATGAAAGCAATTTATATTAGTATTAAACCGGTTCATTTAAATAGGATAATTAGTGGTGAGAAAACGTATGAGTTTAGAAATTATATACCTAAGGATGGGGTTGATACTTTATTTGTCTATGAGTCTTCTCCAGTATGTGAGCTTAGGTATGTAATTAAGGTTGGCAAAATTATAGAATACCCTAATAAAATATTAAAAAAGGAATAGGTAATGAAGAGTTTAATAAAGGTGAGAAAAATAGTAAATATGCGTATGAGATAAAAGATGTTTATAGACTTGAGAAGTTTATTTCTTTAAAAAAATTAAGAGAAAAATATGATTTTAATCCACCTCAAGCTTACAGTTATAGTAAGAAGTATCCAAAACTTACTAATTATATAATGAATTCAATAAAAAAGCCTAAAATTTAGGCTTTTATTAGTTTACCTTGTTTTAAAAGGTTTAACAGTTTGACATTTTGAGAGTATGAACCGTGGTAGTTTGTAATACCGTTTTTTTGAGCTAAGCTTTTACGATAGCTATATGAACTGTTAATACCAATTTGTTTTAAGGCGTCAACGATTGATCCATGTTTATAAGTTGGGTTGTGTAAGTAGAATGTATTTGTAGGGTAGTCATTAATAGTTTGATTGTTGTTTGATGTGTTAGAACTTGGAGTGTTTGAATTTTCGCTGACATTATTTTCGGTATTTTCAAGAGAAAGATTGGTTTGGGGTGCTGATTCTTCTTTTTTTTCAGTTGTTTGAACCGCCGATTCATTTTGACCTGGAGTTTGTAGATAGACAATAGGGTTTTCTCTAACGTTGTTTTCGTTTCTAATCTCTAGATGTAGATGCCGCCCATAAGCATTGCCTGTTTCACCCATGGTTCCAATGACGGTTCCTTTAGTTATATACTGCCCTTTATTTACTTTGATCGAGTTGTATTTAAGGTGCGCATAAAGGGCTGTTTTGCCATTAGTTTGTTTTACTTTAACATAGTTTCCATAAGTGGCATTGCCTTTGGAATTATGGTTTGGACCAAGTGTATTATTAACAACTGTTTCAACAGTTCCATCTTCTAAGGAGACAATATCAGTTTCTTTTCTATCGCTACTGACGATGTCTAAAGCTTTATGGGAAGAGTCATATTGGTTACTAATTACTTCGTTCATACTCGTTAAAACGTGCTGCATCATTTATTTAGTTTAAATCACCTCCTCATAGATATATATACGACATTTTTAGGCGATTTCCTTTTTTTTTCACGAAATTTTTTTAAAATATGTTATAATTATGATAGGAGTTGATAATATGGACCTAACAAAACTTAATGATAAACAACGTGAAGCAGTTATGGAAACTGATGGTCCTATACTTGTCTTAGCAGGTGCGGGTAGTGGTAAAACAAGAGTTTTAACAACTAAGGTTGCTTATTTAGTTTTAGAGAAAGATGTTTTACCGGAAAATATTTTGGCAATTACGTTTACAAATAAAGCAGCAAAAGAAATGAAGGAGAGAGTTCATAAAATGCTTGGTTCTGATTCTTATAGAATACAGATATCAACTTTCCATTCTTTTGGACTTTTACTTGTAAAAGAAAATTATGATAAACTTGGATTTGACAAAAATTTTACAATTTTAGATAGTGATGATGTTTTAACTATTATTAAGAGGATTTTGAAAGATATGAATTTGGATCCAAAAGTTTATAATCCACGAGCAATAAGAAATAAGATAAGCAGTGCGAAGAACGAACTTATGGATTCTAATTATTACAGTAGGTTTGCTAATTCGGAATATGAGGAAATTGTTTTAGAAATTTTTAGAAAGTATGAAAAAAAGACTTCGAAAAATAATTCATTGGATTTTGACGATTTGTTATTACTTCCAATAAAGTTATTTAAAGAAAATCCAGATATTTTAAAGAAATATCAAGAAAGGTTTAAGTATATTTTAGTTGATGAGTATCAGGATACTAATGAAGCTCAATATAAAATGATTAAGATGCTTTCTGCTAAATATAAGAATATATGTGTAGTCGGTGATATAGATCAGTCAATATATGGTTTTAGGGGGGCTAATTTTAGAAATATTTTAAATTTTGAGAAGGATTACCCAGATGCTAAGATAGTTCCACTCGAAGAGAATTACAGGTCGACTGGAAATATTTTAAATGTAGCTAATGATATTATAAAAAACAATAAACAGAGGAAAGAAAAAAACTTGTGGACGCAAAATGAAGATGGTCCGAAAATTCGGTATCATCGGGCGTATGATGAAAAGGACGAAGCTAATTTTGTAAAAAATGAAATTCAAAAATTAATCGATAGTGGTGAACCACGAAGTAGTATTGCTGTTTTATATAGAACTAATGCTCAGTCGAGGAATATGGAAGAGGCTTTGCTTAAAGATAGTATTCCATATAAGGTTGTTGGAAGTTTTTATTTCTATAACCGAAAGGAAATTAAAGATTTAATTTGTTATTTAAAGCTTTTATATAATCCACATGACGATGTTAGTTTGCTTAGAATAATAAATGTTCCAAAGAGACAGATAGGTCCAAAAACAATTGAAAATTTAAGTGTAAAAGCTGTGAGTAATGGAACTAGTTTATACGAGGCCATTGATTCTGGAAAAGAGCTACAGTTTAAGAATTTAATTGAGGATATAAAACGAGAAAGCGAAAATTTATCTTTAACTGAACTTGTCGATTTGATTTTAGATAAATCGGGTATGAGACGAGAGCTTGAAGCAACAAAGACTATTGAGGCAGAAGTTAGACTTGAAAACTTGGAAGAATTTAAGTCTATTACGAAAAACTTTGAAGAAAATAATGGTATTATCGCTTTAGATGAGTTTTTGGATGAAATTAGTTTAGTTGCTGATGTTTCTGAACATAATGAAAATAGTGATGTAGTAACTTTAATGACTATTCATTCAGCTAAAGGTTTAGAATTTGATCACGTATTTATAATTGGACTTGAAGAAGGACTTTTCCCACATAATAATAGTTTATATGATGACGATGAGCTAGAAGAAGAGAGAAGACTGTGTTATGTGGCGGTGACAAGAGCTAAAAAGACACTTACTTTGGTTAATGCGAAAAGAAGAATGATTTATGGAAATACAAGTGTAAATCCGCCAAGTAGGTTTATATCGGAAATCGACGATAAGTATTTAGAAAAAGACCCTGAAAAAGATACACAAGTATTTGATAAAGATGATATGTTTGACGATAATGCGACGTATAAAGTTGGTGATAAAGTTATTCACAGTGTTTATGGTGAAGGTATTATAGTTGGTGTGGGTAATATTTTGACAATTGCATTTAGTCATAAGTATGGCATAAAGAAGATAATGAAAGGTCATAAAAGTATAAGAAAGGTGGAATAAAAATGATGGTATTATCAATAATTGACAAGTTAAATGAATGGATTAATCCTTTTAAGACATGGATTGAGGATAATCATAATAATCCATTCTTATGGGCTGGTTTAGTACTAGTAGGTTTAGCAATATTTGCGATTACTTATGACGCATTAAACAAGGATAAGTAATTTAAATAGAATGAGCTTTATGTTCATTTTATTTTTTTTATAAATTATTTATGTATATTTTACACAAGCCAAAAATGTAAAAAACAAATTAACCCCCTCTTAAGTTGACATTATTGGGAGGGAGGGGTACAATGGAATTGTACATTATATAGTAGGAGTGAATAAAAATACATTTTATTCTACATAATAATTGTAAATAAATATGTATAAAACAAATTTAAGAATTCAAATGATTGCTTAGATTTGTCGTTTGGTGTTATAATTAAAATAAAATAGGAGAGAAGTATTTATGAGAAGAAAATTTAATACAAGACAAAGAAATTATATAATCTTAGGTCTATGTAGTATTCTTTTAGTAATGGCCGCAGGATATGCAGCATTTAGAACTCAGCTTAATATTAATGGAACAAGTAACATTACAAGTGAGTTTAAAGTGTTAATTACAGATATTCAAAGTAGTGTTTTAGCAGGAGAGGCAACTGATGCCGAGACACCAAGTCATACAGAAACAACTGCGACATTTAAAACAAATTTGGTAAGTCCAGGAGATAGTATGCAGTATGATATTACGGTTGAAAATCAAGGAGATATTGATGCGGTTTTAGAAAGTATAGATGTAAATACATCGGATAACGAAGCAATATTATTTGAAACTACAGGAATAAAAAGAGGAGATAAACTTTTACCAGATGAAAGTGATATATTAACTGTAATAGTAACATATAATCCAGAAATAACAGATCAACCAAGTAATTTAAATGCGACAGTAACAGTAACCTTAAATTATGTTCAAGACGATGGAAGTATTTTACCAGAACCAGAAGGACCAAGTATTGGAGGCATAAGTGTACCAACAGTAGAATCTGGAGATGGACTATATGCTGATGAGTACGAACCAGGAAGATATATTTATAGAGGACAAGACCCAGATAACTATATAACTTTTAATAATGAAACATGGAGAATAATATCGAAAGAAGCTGATGGAACATATAAAATCATTAGAAATGATGTTCTAGCAAACCGAGCATTTGATGAAGCAAATCATAGAAGTACAGATAACAATAGTTATTGTACAAGTCCACAATATGGTTGTGGAGTCTATGCGGCAGTAGAGGGAGAATTTTCATCACCTAGCGGTAGCCAAAAGGGAACCGTAACAGAAGATTCAAGTATAAAAATATATTTAAATGAAGATTATTATGTAAATAATATAAATTCGACAGCTAAAGACCAAATGACTAGCCATTCATTTAATATAGGAGCAGTAGAGAATTTGAATCAAAGTGGAGCCGAAGCAGATAGTATCGAAAAGAATATAGCTGGAGAGAAAATGTACACATGGACAGGAAATGTGGGACTTGCCAACGTATCAGATATTTTGAGAGCAAGTACTAATCCATTATGTACATCAGCAACGACTTCATATGACGGAAATAACGAGTGTAATAGTAATTACCTATTAGATAAAGGAAGTGCTAGCTCATTATATTATTGGACAATAAATGTTTATTCTAGCGGGTCAGGTGGTGCTTCGAATGGTGCCTGGCGTGGTAGTGCGTATAGTTGGTATGCGCACGTGAACTACAATGGCGCCTGTTATAGTAATGGCGCTCCCCGCCCAGTAGTCTTCTTAAAATCTGATACTACTTTGAGTGGAAGTGGAACAGAGTCTGATCCGTTTGTGATAAATTAAAAAAGTAATTTTAGATTTAATTCTAGAATTACTTTTTTAAATGAGAAATCTTTTCTTTTTTATTTTCATAAGTTCATTTGAAATGTCTTCGTATAACTCTTCGTTTTGACTATAAAATATTTCGAATACATCAATATTTTTATAATATAGTTTTTTTATTTTGATTAGTGTTTCTATTTCTTCATCTTCTGAAATATTATTTGGTTCAAGTGATTTTATAGCTTGTTTGGTTTTTTTATCGCTTGTAATTGGTTTTATTATAACGTCGCCTTTTTTATCTTGAAGAAGTTTTGTATTAAAAACACTTAGACGATAAATACGGGATTGGGTTGGGTCTAGAAAATAGTTTTTTCCATTTTGTTTTGATAAACAGATTCGGTGATTTCCACCTATTAGTTTTAAAATATTTTTTTCTTTTTTCTCTTTTTTTTCAAATTTTAAGTGTCTTAAGAAATATTTATTTTGAATTTTATCGAAATACTGGTATTTAAATTCGTTTGTTTCGGTATTTATTATTGGTTTAGTTTTAATATATGTTTGATAATCAATTTCAGTTAATTCTTCTTTGGTATTTATTTCATATTGTTTGTCGTAGCACCCAATACTATATGACTCTATTTGGTAATTATTTAAAATATCTGTAAGTAATTGTGCTTGATGGCGACATACACTTTGGCCAGTAAAGACGTTTGCTCCGCTTATTACTGAAATATCTATGGCATTTTTATCACTGAATATTTGTTTGTGATTTTGAGAAAGGTAACCATCATTTAGAAGGTGTGCATAAAGGGCATATACTTCTAGAGGTGTTTTAAATTCAAATAAGAGATTTAATTTATTATAATTATTTAGAAATTCTTGGTATAAGTTTTTGATTTCAACGATGTTTTTAGTTTTTTCAATGTTTTTAGAATAAGTTAGATAGTTACCAAGAATTTCAGCTAAGATTAATAGTGGAGATAGTAAAAGAAGTATTTGGTTATTCATAAATGAATTAGTGAGTGTAATGAATACGGGTGCGATTAAAGATATATCTCTTGTTTTTTCATATGTGTTTGTACTTATTTGATTAAATATATTTTTTATAATTCCCCCTTCTTTGCGGGAATATAATAACATATTTAGTTTTCTTTGTAAAATTAGTTTTTAAGTATCAAATGAATGATAAATAACAACATAATAATGATTAAAACGATTATAAATCTTAGTAATTCGTAAATCGTGAAGCTATCTATAATTTTAATCATCTCCTTACTACTTTTTTGAGGGGCGACAAAATTAATTTTACCACAGTATGTGTAGTTTTCAGCTATTTATTTTTTTTGATGTGTAAAGGGTGTAAAGTTAGTTTTTAATTGATGTTTGGATAATTATCGTTTATAATGGTAGTGGTGATAACAGTGATAGAGAAGAGAATACAAGAACTTACAGAGATAATTAATAAGGCAAATCACGATTATTATACTTTAGATAATCCGACTATTACGGATCAAGAGTATGATAGGTATATGGAGGAACTTCAAAGGCTTGAAGAAGAATATCCACAGTATAAAAAAATCGATTCTCCAACTCAAAGGGTTGGTAGTGAGGTTATTTCAGAGTTTAAAAAAGTAACTCATGAAATTCCAATGCTTTCACTTGGAGATATTTTTAATGAAGATGAAATTATCGAATTTGATGAAAAGGTAAAAAAAGTTGTTCCAAATCCTAAATATGTAGCTGAGCTTAAGATAGATGGATTATCAGTTTCTTTACTTTATAGAAATGGTGAACTTGTTAGAGCAGCAACTAGAGGTGATGGGGTTGTCGGAGAAGATATTACGCATAATGCAAAAACGATAAAAGATATTCCACTGAAAATAAAACAGCCTATCGATATCGAGGTTAGAGGCGAAATTTATATGAGTAAAGCTTCGTTTAAAAAGTTAAATGAAAATGGAGCTAATTTTGCAAATCCACGTAATGCGGCAGCGGGTAGTGTGAGACAGCTCGATTCAAAGGTTGCGGCAAGTAGGAACTTATCCAATTTTATTTATCATTTGCCAGATCCAGAGGATTATAATATACATACTCATTATGATGCGCTTAATTTTATGAAAGAGCTTGGATTTACGGTTAGTCCAAATAATAAAAAAGTGAATAATATCGATGAGCTTATGGATTATATAAATTATTGGACAAAGGAAAGGCCAAATCTTCCTTATGAGATAGATGGTATTGTTATTAAAGTAAACGATCTTAATGATCAAAAGAAACTTGGTTATACAGCAAGGTGTCCAAAGTGGGCGATTGCATATAAGTTTCCAGCTGAGGAGGTTTTGACAAAGGTTCGGGATATTATTTTTACGGTTGGAAGAACCGGTCAGGTTACGCCTTCGGCGATATTAGAGCCAGTTAGAGTTATGGGTTCACTTATTTCTAAAGCAACACTGCACAATGAAGATTATGTGGTTTCTAAGGATATTAGAGTAGGTGATACGGTTTCAATTAAGAAGGCTGGGGATGTTATTCCAGAGGTCGTAAGATCGCTTCCTGAGAGAAGAGTTGGGACAGAGAAGAAGTTTGAAATGATAAAAAATTGCCCAATGTGTGGAAGTAGTTTAATTCGTAAAGAAGATGAATCAGCTTATTACTGCATGAATGAACATTGTCCAGCATGGTGGCAAGAGAAACTTATTCATTATACTTCTAGACATGCGCTTAATATCGAAGGTTTTGGAGATAGGATAATTGAAGATTTTTATAATTTAGGTTTTATTAAGACTTATGAAGATTTTTATACTTTAGATAATCATAAAGAAGATTTAATGGAACTAGAAGGATATGGTAGTAAGAAGGTAAATAATTTACTTACAGAAATTGAAAACAGTAAGAATTTATCTTTAGAGAGGTTGTTATTCGGTCTTTCAATCAGACATGTCGGTCAAAAAACAGCGGATATTTTAGCAAGAAACTTTAAGAATATCGATAATTTGATGAATGCGTCTGTAGAGGATATCGCTGCAATTAAAGATATCGGAATGACAATTGCGAAAAGTGTGGCTAAATTCTTTAGTGAAGAGAGGAATAAAGAACTTATTTCTCATCTCAAAGAATTTGGAGTAAACATGTATTATTTAAAGGAAACTAGTGATCAGGAAACTTTATTCACAGATAAGACTTTTGTTTTAACCGGTTCACTTGAGAGATTTACAAGGGACGAGGCAAAAGAGAGAATCGAAGCTTTAGGAGGAACTGTTAGTAGTAGTGTTTCCAGAAAAACTGATGTGGTTGTAGCTGGAAGTGAAGCTGGGTCTAAACTTACGAAAGCCGAAGAGCTTGGAATTACAATTTGGAACGAAGAAGAATTTATAAATAATTTGTCTAAGTACTAGAAATAGTACTTTTTTAATTTTGTTTTTAATATATTTTGTTATATAATAAGGAACTGGTGACTTATATGAATGAACTTAGAATTATTAAAAAGAAGTATGGGGAAGTAATGATGCATTTGTGCAGGAAAATATTTCCTACTATTTTGGAAACTGATGGTTTGCTTTTGAAACTTTTAGAGGAACATTTTGCTTATAACCGTAATTTAGGTGAAGATATTATAAATAACGATAGAGTTTTAGAGTTTAAAGAGTATGTATATAGTTTGGTTAGTTATAAGGATAATCAAGTTGAGAGTGATTTTGATCCAGAGGTTCTGTTGGAAATGGCTGGATATAATTTATATGAATGTAAAACAGAGGAAGATATTCAAAGTTTTAGAAAGTATTATGCGGAAGGTGAAGAAATTTGTACTTTTAATGGTGGAAGACTTAATAAAGCAAGAGTGTTTTTTGCGGTTAAAAAGAATGTTTCTGATATTAAAAGAGAAGATTTTCCATGTGCATATAGGGATGATGAGTATGGAACTTCGGTTATGAGTATTCAATTTACTAAGGATGGCACGAATTCGTTAAAGATAACAAATAGATATAATCATCATGTAATTAATCCAGATGCGACTTTTGGCAATGATTTAGATAATATTATACCAGGTCTTACTTATGCTTTTGCACATAAATATGGTTTGGTTCAAACTTTTGAGGATAATTTATTTAAAATGGATGGTTATGTTTTGGCAAATGATGGTAAGTATTATAAATATAATTACGAGATAAACAATATATATTATTGTCCTGATAATGTGATTATCGATAATTTCGAGGTAAAAAAATTTAATAGTGATAGTTTTTTGATTATTGATTATTTTGTTTTGGATTTAGAAAAAAAGAAAATGTATTTATATGACAAAAGTATTTTCGATGACTTTGAAGAAAAGGTAAAAGGAATTTCAGATATCGAGGTTTATAAACACGAGGATAGTAAAAATGTTTTAATAAGGCTTGATAGTGGTGATTATTTGGCACTTTTATTAGATAAGTTTAACAATTTAAAAGGACTTGAAAGTAATATGGATTCGGTTTTAGGTAACGACTTTTTGAGTTACGATGAAACGATTGAAAGTTTAATTTTACCGAATATTCAAATAGTAGGAGATGAATTTTTGTATTATAATACTAATCTTAAATATTATGATTTTAGAAATTTAAGGTATGCTGGAAAGAAATTTTTATATAATAATTTAGCAATTAAAAATGTTTTTTTACCGTCATTTGAAAAGGCGGATGATGAATTTATGTATTTTAACAAATATATAGAAAAAGTTTATATGCCGAAGCTTAAAGTGACTGGTAAGTATTTTATGTTTAGTGCGGAGCAAATAGAAAAGTTTGATTTTGGTTTACTCGAAAATGTAAGTGATTATTTCCTTTATAACTTTAATTTTCTTAAGGAAGTTTATTTTCCTAATTTGATAGAAATGGGAAATTACTTTATGTATTCTGACGATAATGTAGAAGTTTTGGACGCGCCAAATCTTAGAAAAGTTGGAAACTTTTGTTTTTATAAAAATTCGGTTTTGCAAAAGATTATTTCCGATAATATTGAAAGTGTAGGATATGGGTGCAATAAGGAGTTTGAAGGGATTGATAAGAGAAAGGTACTAAGAAAGTGATAGTATCTTTTTTTGACAATATATTTTTTATTTAGTGTTTATAATAGGAATAAATTAGTTTCAAAAAAATATATTTTTTTAGCACTATCCTATTGACAGTGCTACATAGGTGTGGTAAGATTATAGCAGTTAAGCAAAAAGAGTGCTAAAGAAGGTGAAGGTATGATAACAGATAGGCAGAAAAAGCTTTTGAAAACGATTGTGGAAAATTATATTAAAACAGCAAGACCAGTCAGTTCAAAAGCTTTGTGTAAAAGGTTTAAATGTTCAAGTGCGACGATTCGAAATGAGATGGCATCGCTTGAAGGACTTGGGCTTTTACAAAAGACACATACTTCTTCAGGTAGGGTTCCTAGTGATAAGGGTTATAGATATTATGTCGATAATATTATGAAACCTGAGGAGCTTAGTGATGAGGATGTTATGAGACTTGGTCAAATATTTTCAAATAATTCTTTGGTACTATCTGATGCAATTTCTAAGAGTATGGAGATTGTATCTGAGCTTACTAATTATACGGCTATAGTTTTGGGTCGTTCATCAGATGATAATAGGATTGCTAAGGTCGAGGTAGTGCCAATCGATAATAATAAGATGATTGCCATAGTTATCACTGATAAGGGTCATGTCGAAAACAGAAATGTGACGATTCCTGATAATATCAGTAAAGACGAGGTAAAAAGAGTTATCGAAATCATCGATAAATTAATTATCGGAGTTTCACTTAGCGATGTGGCAAAAGTTCTCGAATTTGAGGTTAAGCCAGTAATCGATAAGGCAGTTAAGCAACACGAAGCTTTATATAATGCGTTTTACAATGCGTTTAGTGACTTTGGGCCAAAACAAAGTGTGATGGTTCGAGGGACTAGTAATTTACTGAAGGAGCCAGAGTTTGACGATGTCGATAAAATAAGAAATATACTTAATAAATTCGATGATCACGATTTTATTAGAAATATAAAAGAGGATGATGATGGAATTAAAGTTTATATCGGCAGTGAAAATCAGATAGATGATGACATTTCAGTAATTAAGACGTATTTTTATAAAGATGGTGAAGAAGGAACTATTGCTTTAGTTGGTCCTAAGAGGATGGAATATGGCCGAGCAGAAGCTTTGCTTAATTATATTAAAGAAAACATAGGCAGGTGATAGGTGTGAGCGAAGAAGAAAAGAAACATCACGATAAAGACGATTATAAAAAAGATAAGCATTATAAAGAACACGATGATCATAAGAAACACGATTATGACAAGCATAAACATGATAAGCACGATGGTCATAAGTATGATTATGATAAACGTGAAAAACACGATGAGCATAAAAAAAATCATGATGATAAATTAGAAAAACAAAACGAGGAGAATTTAAAGAAGATTAAAGATTTACAAGAAGCTTTACTTCGCACGCAAGCTGATAATGTAAACTACCGCAAACGGAAGGATGAGGAAGTTGCAAAAAGACTTGAGTATGCGAATGAAGATTTGGTAAAAGAGATTTTACCAGTTGTCGACAATTTTGAGAGAGCTATAAGTTTGGATGATGATAATCTAGACGATGAGCTTTCAAAATTCTTACAAGGTTTTAAAATGATTTATTGTCATTTGGTTGATATTTTGAATAAATACGATGTCAAGGCGATTGACGGAGCGAATAAGCCTTTTGATCCAAAGTATCATCAAGCAGTTTTAACTGAAAAAGTCGATGGTATGGAATCTGGTATGGTAATCGAAGTTATGCAAAAGGGTTATTTATTTAAAGATAAAGTTATAAGACCGGCAATGGTCAAGGTTAGTGAATAGAGAGGAATGATTATTTATGAGTAAAACAATAGGTATTGATTTAGGTACAACTAACAGTTGTGTTGCTGTTTGGGAAGGTGGCGAAGCTAAGGTTATCGCTAATCCTGAAGGTTCTCGTACTACTCCTTCAGTTGTAGCTTTTAAAAATGGTGAAATTATTGTTGGACAAGCTGCGAAAAACCAAATGGTAACTAATCCAGAGACTATTTCTTCTATTAAGAGACTTATGGGTACTTCTAAAAAGGTCGAAGCTAATGGTAAGAAATATACTCCAGAAGAGATTAGTGCGATGATTTTAAGTGATTTAAAGAAAACTGCTGAAGCTTATTTAGGTGAGCCAGTTAAGAAGGCTGTTATTACAGTTCCAGCTTACTTCAACGATGCGCAAAGACAAGCTACTAAAAATGCTGGTAAGATTGCTGGACTTGAAGTTGAAAGAATTATCAATGAACCAACTGCTGCTGCTTTAGCTTATGGTCTTGATAAGCAAGAAAAAACTGAACAAATTTTAGTTTACGATTTGGGTGGTGGAACGTTCGATGTTTCAATCCTAGAAATCGGAGATGGTGTATTTGAAGTTAAAGCTACTAGTGGTAATAACCATTTAGGTGGTGATGATTACGATAAGAGAATTATCGACTACTTAGTAGATGAGTTTAAGAAAGAAACTAGTATAGATTTATCTAAAGATAAGATGGCTATGCAAAGACTTAAAGATGCTGCCGAAAAAGCTAAAAAAGATTTAAGTGGTATGACTACTACTAATATATCTTTACCATTTATTTCTCAAGGTGCTGATGGTCCAGTTCATTTAGAGAAGAGTTTAACTAGAGCTAAATTCGAAGAGTTAACTCACGATTTAACTGAATCTACTTTGGAACCAGTTAGAAATGCTTTAAAGGATGCAAAACTTTCTAAGAGTGATATCGATAAGATTTTATTAGTCGGTGGTTCTACAAGAATGCCAATTATAGCTGAGACTATTAAGAAAGAGCTTGGTATGGAGCCTTCTAAGGGTGTTAACCCAGATGAAGTTGTTGCAATGGGTGCGGCTATTCAAGGTGGAGTTTTAACTGGTGATGTTAACGATATAGTATTGCTTGATGTTACACCTTTATCACTTGGTATTGAAACACTTGGTGGAGTTTGTACAGTACTTATTCCAAGAAATACAACTATTCCAACAAGTAAATCACAAATATTCTCAACTGCTGCAGATAATCAACCAGCTGTAGATATTCACATTTTACAAGGTGAAAGGCCAATGGCTGCTGATAATAAGACTTTGGGTAATTTCCAACTTACTAATATTCCAGCTGCTCCTAGAGGAGTTCCACAAATTGAAGTTACATTTGATATCGATGCCAACGGTATTGTCAATGTTAAAGCTAAAGATTTAGGAACTAACAAGGAACAATCTATTACAATTACATCTTCAACTAATTTATCAGATGATGAAATCGATAAGATGGTTAAGGAAGCTGAAGCTAATAAGGCTGCCGATGAAAAACGTAAAGAAGAAGCAGATACAAAGAACGAAGCTGAACAACTTATCTTTATGACCGAGAAATCTATTAAAGATTTAGGTGATAAGGTAGATGAAAAAGATAAGAAGGAAGCTGAAGATTTAATTAAAGATCTTAAAGAAGCTATGGATAAAAACGATATCGATGATATTAAGGCTAAAAAAGATAAATTAAATGAAAAGGCAATGGCTTTAGGTGCTAAAGTTTATGAGGAAGCTGCAAAGAAAGCCCAAGCTGAACAAAACAATTCAGATAATTCAGATGATAAAAAAGATAACGATGTAAAAGATGCAGATTATGAAGAAAAATAAAAGGGAAGTTCTAGGTGACTAGAACTTTCTTTAAGATAATGAGAAATGGGGATAATATGATAAAAGAAAAGTTACGTAGTGAGATTAAAGAAGAAGATAAGTGGGATTTAACAGGTCTTTATAAAACGGAAGATGAGTGGAATAAGGATTATGATGAGCTTCAAGGTTTGATAAGTAAATTCGATGATTTTAAGGGTAAGCTTAATAATTCTAAGGATATACTTAAATATTTTGAGTTCAATAACGAGGTTAATTTAAAGCTTGAAAATGTATGTGTTTATACTTATTTAAAATTTGACGAGGATACGACTAATACGCATTTTCAAGAGCTTAAGGGAAGGGCAGATAATTTACTTTCAGAATTTTCGCTAGTTTCATCATTTGTGATGCCTGAACTTTGTAAATTATCTAAAGATGATATAGAGAAATTTATGGCTGAAGAGGAAGGTCTTAGAAATTATAAATACGATTTTGATTGTATTTTGAGGATTAAAAATCACGTTTTATCCGATAAGGAAGAAAGTTTACTTTCTAATTTAGAAAAGCCAATGTCCGTTTCTGAAGAGGTATCTAGTTATTTAAGGGATGCTGATATGAAATTTTCGCCTATTAAGGACGAAGATGGTAATGAGGTCGAACTTACGAATACTAATTACGAGAGGTTTATCACTTCAAAGGATAGGAATGTTAGAAAGAGTGCGTTTTTAACTTTATATAAATCTTATGAAGAGCTTATTCACACTTTTGCGTCAGCTTATCAAGGTAAGGTTAGTCTTGCCAACAGGATGGCTAAAATAAGAGGCTATAAGGGAGCTCGCGAGGCAGCTTTAGATAGTAATTTTGTCGATAATAAGATTTACGATAATTTGGTGGCAACAGTTAATAAACATTTAGATATTATGGATGATTATTATGCGATGAAGAGAGAGGTTATGGGTTTACCGGAAATTCATATTTACGATATTTACAGTAGACTTGTTCCATCTTACGACAAGAAGTATACTTTTGAGGAGGCTAAAAATATCGTCCTTGAAGCATTAAGCGTTTTAGGTGATGATTATGTAAATAATTTAAAGAAGGCGTTTGATGAGAGATGGATTGATATTTATCCGAATAAAGGTAAGACTGGCGGAGCTTATGAGAGAGGATGCTATAAAACTCATCCTTATGTACTGCTCAATTTTAATGGTAAGTTTAACGACGTAAGTACGATAGCTCATGAACTTGGTCATGCGATGCATTCATATTATTCTGATAAGAATAACGATTATGCACATCATCAATACGAGATTTTTGTAGCTGAGGTGGCTAGTCAAGTTAATGAGATATTACTGGCTAAGTATTTACTTAATAAAAGTACAGATAGAAATGAAAAGCTTTACATTTTAGATAATTTGATGGAAACATTTAAGGGTTCAATAATTAGACAGACGATGTTTGCCGAGTTTGAGGATTTGATGCACAAAGAAGAAGCTAAAGGTACTGTTTTGACAAGTGATTTTCTATCAGATAATTATTATAAACTTTATAAAAAGTATTCTGGCAAGAATATGATAAGTGATAAGGAAATAAGATATGAATGGGCGAGGATTCCTCATTTCTATTACGATTTTTATGTCTATCAATATTCTACAGGTTTAGCTTCTGCTTGCTTTATCGCAAATAATATTTTGAATAAAAAAGAAGGCTTTTTAGAGAAGTATTTGAAGTTCTTGAGTTTAGGTGGGTCAATGGATCCAGTAGATGAGCTTAGGGAAGCAGGAGTCGATATAAGTAAGCCAGAAGTTATAGAAGAAGCTTTGAATATGTTTAAAGAAACGATAGAAGAGTTTAAAAATATTTATAGTGAGAAGTAGGTGATTTTATGAATAAGAAGGATTATTACGAGGTCCTTGGTGTCAGTAAGGATGCCAGTGAAGCTGAGATAAAAAGTGCGTTTAGAAAGCTTGCTAAAAAATATCATCCGGATGTTTCTAAAGAACCTGATGCGGAAGAGAAGTTTAAGGAAATTCAAGAAGCTTATGCGGTTTTATCTGATGCGGATAAAAGAAGACAATATGATCAATTTGGTCATGCGGCATTTAGTGGTAACGGTGCTGGTGGAGCTTCTGGTTATGACTTTTCTGATTTTGATTTTTCCGATATATTTGGTGATATTTTCGGTAGTTCTTTCGGCGGCGGTTTTTCTGGATTTTCAGGATTTGGAGGTTCCAGAGGAAACAGAGCTCGAAAGGGACAAGATACGGTTGTCAGGATTAAACTTAGTTTTGATGAAGCAGTATTTGGGTGCAGGAAGACAATTAATTTAACTTTGAACGAAAAGTGTTCTGCTTGTGATGGCGAAGGAGGAAGCGGTGTTACTACTTGTGATAAGTGTCACGGTAGCGGAACAATGACAGCTAATCAATCAACTTTATTTGGAACTTTTATGACAAGGACAACTTGTGATAAGTGTCAAGGAAGTGGAAAAACTTATAAGAATGTTTGTTCAAGGTGCAAGGGAACAGGAAGAGTCCGCGAGAACAAAGATATCGAAGTTAATATTCCGGCTGGTGTCGATACCGGTAATCAATTACGTATTTCTGGTAAGGGTGAAGCTGGAGTTAACGGCGGACCTAATGGCGATATTTATTTAGAGTTTACAGTGGCTTCTCATCCTTTATTTGAACGTGACGGCAGTGATGTATACTTAGATTTACCAATTACAATTACAGAAGCGGCTTTGGGTGTTAAGAAAGATGTTCCGACTTTAGATGGAGCTGTTAAACTTAATATTCCAGCTGGTAGTCAATCAGGTGATAAACTTAGAATTAAGGGTAAGGGTATTGCTGATGTTAATTCTGGAAGAAAAGGAGACATTTATGTCGTGTTAAATGTTGTCGTTCCAAGAAAACTTTCTAGAGAGCAAAAGAAATTATTTGAAAAACTTGTCGATAGTGGTTTAGATGAGGCTCCAGAATTTGAAAAAATAAAGAAATATATGAAATAGCTTAGGCTATTTTTTTGCTTGCGAAAATTGTGATTTAGAAAAATTATTAAAATCAGCTATTATTTAATTTAAATGAAAAATTTTTTTCTACTTGATTTAGTGTAAATTTGACAAATATTTGTTTTTTTATATAATATTTGGTGCTTAAGAGAGGAGTTTTTTTATGTCTTGTTTTAATCAAAAGTTAAATGAAGTTTATAATTTTTTAAAAAGTGGTAGAAGAATTTCTGATAGAACTTTATTTAGTGATGGAACTAATGTACAACTTTTTTTGATTAGCTATAGGGAGATAATACATAATAAAGCTGAGACGGGAGATAAAAAAGCCTTTTTTGTTGATATGTATAATAACGATAAGAAACAATTTTATTTTAATTTTAAATTAAATGAAGCTTATTTATATATAAAAAGTTTTAATTTTCCTATGCCTTCTGATAATATTTTATTTAGTGATTTAACTAATATGGGTTTGTGGTTACAAAATAATAAGAGTAAGCTAAAAGAAATGGCTTTAAAAGGTAATGAGGAAGCTGCATTTGTAACCCAAAGCTATGATAACAAAAATAAACTTAGTCAAACAGATTCGTTTTTAGAAAGTGAATTTTTAAAAGAATTAGATAGGCAAAAAAAGGTAAAGCAGGAAATTTTAACAAAATTAAAAGATATTAATAATTTAGAGGATGAATATTTAAAATATGATGATAAGATGAAAAGAATTATAGAGAGTATTCAAGATAAAAAATTAAAAATGAAGTTAGAGCGAAAAAGGATGAAAATGGTAATTATAAGTGTTAATTTATTCGAACGAACTCTGACGAAATTTAATAAAATATTTGTTAAGAGGCAATAAGTGTAAATTTGACAAATATTAATTTTTAAGTATAATAACGTTTGTTAAAAATGGTTCAATCCTTATTTATAAAGAGGTTTATGGATTTTGATTAGTTTTACTTGGTGATAAAAAATGTTTAAAATTGAAGATAGAATAAAGGAACTTAATGATAATATTGTTTTAACGGCTTATGAACTAGTTATACCTGTTTACTTTAGTGATGGGTTTGCTGTTAAAGAGTGGTTTAGTCGTACTAAAGCAAGACTTATTAAACGAGATGATAATTCATCACGGTTTGTTTATTTTGTTTTAAATAACCGAAGAAAAATAGCTTTTGAGCTAAAAAAACAAGAAATGTTAAGGTTTGTTTTATATGGAAAATTTCCGACTTCAAACGATAAAAAAGCAAGGTTTTATGATGGTTCTTTAATGGGAAATTGGTTTCGTAAAAATAGGGATAAATTAATAGAATT
This sequence comes from uncultured Bacilli bacterium, assembly GCA_944358545.1. Classification (GTDB taxonomy): domain Bacteria; phylum Bacillota_I; class Bacilli_A; order RF39; family UBA660; genus Coprosoma. The sequence goes on from CALVRJ010000006.1 coordinate 29,345, forward strand.
GTCTATAAAAGGAGATGAGGAGGCATCGTTATTACTTAAAATATATAACAAGCCAAAGAGGAAAAGTATAAAGTATCGAAAGTACTTGACGTTTGATGAGAAGGTTTTAGAACTATATAAGCTTTTAATTGCAAATGATGATGTTTTTGATCGTAAAAGTAAATATAAGTTTAGTGATGGTGTCGATGTTAAATTTTGGGTAAGTAAAGTTAAAGATAAACTTTTAGCGTTAAATACATCAGAATCTAAATACATTTTAGAGAGAATTCCCCATTTTCTCAGTTTTGAAAACAAGCTTAAGGAGTTTTTAATTTATATAAGCGAAAATAGGAAATTTCCTAGCACCGAAGATTTTAGTGATGGTGTGCGAATGAATAATTGGTTTTACAATAATCGTGAGAGAATTTATTTACTTAGTGAAAATGATGAGGTGGCAAGACTTATTGTTGATGTAATTTTAAGTTTTAAGCCAAATTATTTTGCTTATTTAGATGATAAAGATAAAGGAGGAGTTAAATATGGCAATAAATAATGAAAAAATACAGGATTTAGTTATGTTTGTTTTAACAAGTAATAGATTACCAAAAGATGGTGATTTGTTTATGGATGGTAGTTCAATGAAGGATTTTTTGGAAAAAAATTTAGAGGCCATTTATAAGAATGAAGGTAATGATGGTGAGATTAATCTTTTAATTAGTCTTATTGAAAATATTGATAGTGAATTTTTTTCTTTAGGTTATAGAGAGGAAAAAGATATATATGATGATAATTTTCGTAATATGATTAGTTCTTTTGAAAAAAGTTATCAGGACAAAAATGTTAATAATCATAGAAGACCTATAGTGGTTAAGGAACGTAAAAAAGAGGTTCATAAGTTAAATTTCTTTGATTTTGTTCGTGAGTTAACATCATATATTGAACATCATAATGAACTTCCAGGAACAAATAAATTTTTTAGTGATGGTAAGACTTCTATGAAATATTTTTTGGTAAAAAATAAAGAAAAAATATATTTAAATAAAAAAGATCGCAAGGATTTGGATTTGTTAAAGAAAACAATTCAAAATGTTTCTCCTGACTTTTTTAGTGATGTTGAAATTTCTGATGATATTATGGAAGATACTTCTCCTATTATTCAAGAGAAGGCTAGTCCTAAAAAAATTGTAAAGGTTAGTACTTTTGATTTGCGATTACAAGAACTTTATTATGATATTATTGATTCAGAAAAATTTGGATATAATTGTTCTATAAGATTTAGTGATGGCGCAAAAAAGAAAGAATGGGTTTTGGAAAGTCAATCTAAACTTATGGAAATTAACAATGCGATGTCTAATAAGGTTTTGAATTATTATTTTAAAAATACGGATAGTTTTTCTGAAGTTGTCCAAGAGGTTTGTGATTATCTTGATAAGAATAATTATAAGTTTCCGTTTGAAGATATGAGTTTAAATTCAGGTGGGCTTTTTTCCGAATGGTTTAAATCTAATAGAAATAAAATAGATAATTATGTAAGGTATAATGATAGTAGAGTTAAACTTATTTTGGGGTGCTACTACGCTAGTCTTAAGTCTAATTTTGAAGATATGATTAGTGAAGTGTTTTCTTCGATTAATAACGGCACTTTAGATAAAGAATTAATTAAATGGGTAAATGATAATGGGGATGCAATAATACTTAGACAAAAGTTCGATGATAGACTGGTTTTGATTACCCACAAATTACTTACTAACTATATAACGTTTGATCAAGGAATTAAAGAAGTTACCGCGCTTTTTAATAAGTATAGTTTTGCCGAAATGAAAGAAAAGAATATTAGGCTTAGTAATGGAACACTTGTGAAAACGTGGATTAGTAAGAGAAAACGTGATATTACTTGTAAACGTTTTTCTGATGATGTTTGTGATGTTTACTGTAATATAAAATATGGTGATGGTGATGATATATTTAAAAAAGAATGTTTTCTAAATTATGAGGATAAATTATATGAAGCTTTTGTTATTTTAAAATCTTTGAATAAAGTTCCGAGAAGAGGCGATAATGTTAGATTTAGCGATGGGACAAAGGTGGGAAACTTTTTGGATTTTTCTAAGTCAAAGATTTATGAGAGTGATAATTTAATGGCTCAGGCTCTTGCTGCAAGAATTTTGGAAATGGAGCTACATTATTATGATGAGACTATAATAGGAATTGAAAAAAGAATGCGTAGAAAGGCTTTAAGAAAGGTTAAATAATGAAGGGACTATCATTTGATAAGGCTTTAGATGAAGTTTTTGAATGTATTAAATTGAATGGCAGGATAACTAGAAATTATGATTATAGTCTTAGTAATGGTGTTAGTATGCATAGGTTTCTTGTTTATAACAAAGATAAATTGTATAATAGGACTGATGAAAAAGCTTTATTTATTGTAAAGGTTCAGTGGGAAAGCAATCTTAGTTTTGAAGATAAACTTTTTCAGGCTTATGTATTTATAACTAGTTATGGAAATATTTATAGGTCATTAGATTTACATTTTAGTGATGGGTCAAATGTTTATGAGTGGCTTAGAAATAATTTTGACAAGATTGACGAGATGACTGATGATAAGGCAGTAAAAATATGTGAAAATCTCGGCTGGAAAATGGAAGAAAATGAAGTTTTTCTACTTAAATTATATGAAATATATTTGTTTTTAGCTAAAGGGGCTTTGCTTACGGCAAAGAGAGATATAAATTTTACAGTTGATGATAGTTCATTATTTAATTGGTTTAGGTATAAAAAAAGAGAGGTTTATGAGCTTAGTTTTACAAACGATTTAGCTAAAGCTGTTGTTTGTGAACTTGAGAAGATTAAGCCAAATTATTTTACTAAGGTAAAAAAAGAAATATTAGAAGATAATGGTTTACCGATAGATAGTGATTACGATAGACTAGATAAGGTTATGAAACAAAAAGTACTAAAAAAACGTTAGTTTATTTAGTACTTTTTTGATTATATTGTCTATTTTTCATTTTGTTTATAATATTTTTATCTCTTTCGGTATTTTGAAATAACATATAGGCTTCGATTTTTAAAGCTTTAGCAAGGGTTTCTATTTTTAAAATGGTTGGACAATGAAGGCCTCTTTCAATATCCGTTAAATATCTGGGACTTAAATTACACATTTCGGCTAGTTTTTCTTGCGATAGGCTATTTTTATAACGGTAATATTTGATATTGAAAACAAGTAAGTCTTTTAAATTGTTAAATGTTAGTTTTATGCTAACCTCCTTTTGTAAAGTATGATATTATTTACTGCATTTTATTAACATGAATTATTTACTGCAAGCGTTTTTTTTTTTGTTATAATCTATTATAGGATAGAAGGAAGAATTGATTATGAAGAAAATATTAATTATAAGTTTATTTGTTTTAGCTATGATTATACCTAACATCAATGTAAAAGCAGTAGATGTTTCAAATGAAGAAGAACTAAGAAATGCAATAGAACAAGGTGGAGATATTACTTTAACTAAAGATATAGAAGTTAAAGAGCCATTAGTTATAGATAAAGATGTAAATATAAGTGGCAGGAGAATTATGATGCAAGGTGATAATACTCTTATGACTATAAACAGTGGGAATGTAATATTATCAGACGTTGTTTTAGGTGCTGGATTAAATAGTGATTTATCTAATTTTATTAAAAATCAAGGAACAGCTGTAGTAGTAAATGAGGGCACTGTAAATTTTGAAAATACCAGTGTAAGTGCTGGAAAAGTTGGAATTGAAATCAACGGAGGAACTGTTACAGGAAATCCAAGAATAAGTGCTGGTGAATTAAACTTTGACGAAACAAATTACACTATAAATATAAGTGGTGGAAAAGGAGTAGCGGTTAATGGAGGGACAGTTAATTTCGCCGCCGGTTCTGAAATACAAGCAGGAAATGTTGGCATTTCAATAAAAAAAGATTCGATTGTTAATTTTCCGGAAAGTACAAGTTATAATCCTACACATATTTATTCCAGCAAAATTGGTTTAGAACTAGATGGTGGCACCTTTTCTGGTTATTTTACAATAATTGCTGGATGGGATTTATTAAACTATAGTGATGTTGATCATTGGAACTCACCTATAGGTGTTACAAAAGGTCAAGGAACAGCAATTGTCATAAACAGTGGTAATTATTCACTTGGAGATTTGAATATGACATTTTATACTGGAGATATAGGAATCGAAGTAAACGGTGGGACTGTAACTAGTATTCCAATAATATACGCAGGCGTTAAAAATGAGAATGGTACATATTCAGGCGGCCGTGGTTTAGTAATAAACGGTGGTAAAGTAGAATTAAATTATGATGGAAATTATTGGTATGATAATAGCAATCATAGAAATCCAGTATCTATAATTAATTCTGGCGGAAACGCCATTGAGGTAAGCAATGATGGAATTTTAAATATTAGCAGTTTTGATGCAGGATATTATAAAATAAATAGTTATGAAGGAAATTCTATTGAAGTAAAAGATGGTGGAACTACAAACATTTCTGAAATATCATTATTTGGCTCTAAAAATGCGATATATTTAAATGGTGGAACTGTTAACTTAAATGGACGTATTGGATTGGGCTCAAGTACTGAAGGAAAAGGAATATATATAAATAAAGGTGCTAATACAAAAATAGATGGAGATGTCCTTAATTTAGGTAAAGATTTTGTATTTAGTTACGAAGAAGGAACTACACCAAACTTTAGTATTTATGTAAATCATGATATACAAGAACTTAAAGTAACTGATGAAAAGAATTTTATGGAACTTCTTGATAACAAATTAAGTTTAGGCTTTTGCAGTAAAAGCTTTTCTCTTGCTGGACCAAATTCTCAATCAGAAGAAGAAAGAAAAGCTACATGTTCAGCTTTAGGAAATGGTGCAAATTACGATGGACCTATATATTCTAATGAACTTGGTAAATGTACAACTGTATATATAAATGGTGTGAAACAAAATGAACCAGATGCTTCATGTACTCCAGTTGCCGAGGATGAAAATACTGAAAATAATCAAGGACCTCAAATTGTTGAAGTCCCATCAACATCAGCTTATGGAAGTATTATAATTATTGTACTTGGAATAATATGTGTAATTGTCTCAGTATTTGTTATGAGAAGAGTAACTAAAAAAACAAATTAACTATGATTTTCATAGTTTTTTTAACATTTTTAAAGAAAATTTTAAAATAAAAAAGGAAATAAGAAATAAATATCGTATATATATCTATGAAGGGGCCAGAAAGGAGAAATGTAATATAAAGAATAAAACGCATTTTAGATTAATAGATGACAAAGTCTTTAAAGCAGTTTTTTGCAAGCCTGGCAATGAACATTTGCTTAAAGAACTTACCGAAAGACTATTAGATATTTACCTTGAAAATATCAAAATATTATCCCCTGAACTTACTAAAGATAACTTTTACGAAAAAGGTAAATATTTAGATGTCTTGTTTACCTCAGGAAGAACATATTTTAATTATGAAGTATTTTTCGTATATTATCCCGGAATGGATAACCGTGGATTTTCTTATATTGCCACTGTTTATTCGAAGGCATTAAAAAGAGGCGAGAGATATAAAGAGATGCCAGTCATTGTTCAAATAAATCTTATAGCTGGAGTAGGTAATAAGAAACCAGCTAAAGGTTTAGATAAAGTAGTCAATGTTCGAACGGGAAAGGTTAGAGTTGATAACTTATATATCTTTGATATAAATCTAGATAAAATAGGTGATTCATGTTATAATGAAGATGGAAAATATAACTTTCTGAAAATGTTTACAGCGTCCAAAGAAGAATTAGAAGAGTTAGTTAAGGAAGGTGATTCATTTATGAAAGAAATAAAGAAAAATATGGATGAACTTAGTAGTGATAATTTTTTTGAAAACTACATTTCTGTTGAAGAAGACGAAAGAAAGATTCGTAATACTTATTATGTGAATGGTGAAGAACGTGGAAAAGAAAATGCTCTATTAGAAACAGCTAAAAATTTGCTTAAATATGGGATGTCAGTAGCTGATATTGCCCAAAATACTGGTCTTACTCAAAGTCAAATACTTTCGATTAAATAATTTTTTAAAATTAAACATTAGTTTTGAGACTAGTGTTTTTTTTGCTTGACAAAAGATTGTGTCAATTACGTTAATTTTTTAACTTAAGGACTAAATTATAAAAAACGATAATGGTATAATTTTAAGTAGGAGGCGATATGATGAAAAAAGAATGGGAAGGCTTTAAAGAAGGGCCTTGGACAGAAGAAATTAATGTTAGTGATTTCATTAAAAGAAATTACACGAAGTATGATGGAAATGAAGATTTCTTAGAAGGAACTACAGAGAAAACGGATAAAGTTTGGGGAAAATGTAGTGAACTTTTAAAAGAAGAGGTTAAAAAGCATGTTTTAGATGTTGATACAGTTCATATGTCTGGAATTAATGCTTTCGAGCCTGGTTATATTAATGATGCAGATGATGTAATTGTCGGGTTGCAAGCAGATGCTCCACTTAAGAGAATGGTAAATCCATATGGTGGTATTAGAATGGTGTATCAAGAACTTGATGCTTATGGTTATAAATTAGATCCAACAGTTGATAAATATTTTAACGAGTTTAGAAAGACTCATAATCAAGGTGTTTTTGATGCTTATACAAGTGACATTCGAAGAGCTCGTCATGATGGCTTATTAACTGGACTTCCTGATGCATATGGCAGGGGAAGAATAATCGGAGACTATAGAAGAGTTGCTTTATATGGTATCGATTATTTGATGGAACAGAAGAAAAACGAATGGGATAATGAACTTCTTGGAACTATGAGTGATGATTTAATTCGTTTAAGAGAAGAAGTTTCAATGCAATATAGGGCTTTAGACGAAATTAAAAAAATGGCTAAGTCTTATGGTTTTGATATTTCTGGTCCGGCAAAGAATGCAAAAGAAGCTGTACAGTGGACTTATTTTGCTTATTTAGCGGCAGTTAAAGAAAATAATGGGGCAGCTATGAGTTTAGGTAGAGTTGATGCATTTTTTGATATTTATTTTGAACGTGATTTAAAACAAGGGTTAATAACAGAAAAAGAAATTCAAGAAATTGTAGACCAATTTGTAATTAAACTTAGACTTGTTAGACATTTGAGAACTCCAGAATATGATGAGCTTTTCTCTGGTGATCCAACTTGGGTTACTTGTTCGATTGCTGGAATGACTAATGAAGGTGAAAGTATGGTTACAAAGACTAGTTATCGTATATTACATACGCTTACTAATTTGGATACTTCACCAGAACCTAATATGACAGTTTTATGGTCTGTTAATTTGCCAGAGAATTTTAAGAAATACTGTGCGAAAATGAGTATTGAAACGGATGCGTTACAATATGAAAGTGACGATGTAATGAGACCTATTTATGGTGATGATTATGCGATTGCGTGCTGCGTATCGGCAATGCGTGAAGGAAAAGATATGCAATTCTTTGGGGCACGTTGTAATTTAGCTAAGGCACTTCTTTATGCAATTAATGGTGGAGTTGATGAGATGACAGGAGATTTAGTTGTCGAAGGCTTCGATAAAATGACTGATGAAGTTTTAGATTATGAAAAGGTTAAAAGTGCTTATTTCAAAATGTTAGATAAGGTTGCTGGGATTTATTCTAATGCAATGAATATTATTCATTATATGCATGATAAATATGCTTATGAAGCTGGACAAATGGCGCTTCACGATACTCATGTAAATAGGTTAATGGCTTATGGTGTGGCAGGTCTTTCTGTGGTTGCTGATTCTTTATCAGCTATTAAGTATGCAAAAGTAACACCGGTTAGAAATGAAAACGGAGTAGCTATTGATTTTAAGATCGAAGGTGATTTTCCTAAATATGGAAATGATGATGATAGAGTTGATGATTTAGCTAAGATGGTTTTGGAAGAGATGTTCAAAGATCTTTCTAAACATAAATGTTATAGAGATGCTCATCCAACTTTATCAGTTTTAACGATTACATCAAATGTAGTTTATGGTAATAAAACCGGAGCTACACCAGATGGTAGAGCTAAAGGAGTTCCATTTGCACCGGGAGCTAATCCAATGCATGGACGTGATAATAGCGGGGCAATTGCTTCACTTAATTCAGTTGCAAAACTTGATTATGCTAATTGCTGTAGAGATGGTATTTCTAATACATTTAGTATTGTTCCATCTACTTTAGGACATACGAAAGAAGAGAGAATTGACAATTTGGTGACACTTCTCGATGGTTATTTTGTTCAAGGGGCACATCACCTCAATGTCAATGTACTTGACAGAGAAACTTTAATCGATGCAATGAATAATCCTGATAAATATCCACTTTTAACTATTAGAGTTTCTGGTTATGCGGTTAGATTTAATAGGCTTACACGCAAACAACAGGAAGAAGTAATCGCAAGAACATTCCACGAGAGGATGTAAGGATGAAGGCAGCGGTTGATTCGATTGAAACTTTTGGACTAGTTGATGGTCCGGGTATCAGAACGGTTGTGTTTTTAACTGGATGTAAACTTAGATGTTTATATTGTCATAATCCGGAAATGTGGGTTAAAGGCAAAGAAAATTATACGAGTGAAGAGCTTGTTAAAAAGATTTTAAGAAGTAAACCTTATTTTCGAAGAAATAATGGGGGAGTAACGTTTTCAGGGGGCGAACCGCTTTTACAAACACCATTTTTACTTGAAATTTGTAAGATGTTAAAAAAAGAGGGAATTCATATTGCATTAGATACAGCTGGTGTTGGAACCGGAAATTATGATGAAATTTTAGCTTTGGTTGACTTAATTATTTTCGATGTTAAGTATGTGACAAGAGAAGGATATAAGAAACTTACTTTATATGACATTGATGAAAGTGAAAAATTTATTGAGGCGATGAACCGAAGCGGGAAGCCGGTTTGGATTAGACAAGTTATCGTTCCGGGTATGATGGATAGTGACGAGTATATTGAGGGCTTGGCTAAATATGTGCAAAAGATAAAAAATATCGAAAAAATAGAATTTTTACCTTTTCATCATTTAGGTTTTTCGAAGTATGATGAACTTGGCTATTTTAATCCACTTGAGGATGTTCCCGAGATGGACCCCGATAAATGTGATGAGCTTTATAAAAAGTTTATGAAATTATATGAAGGGGATAAGAAATGATATTTTTGTGGTATCCTAGGTGTAGCACGTGTAAAAAAGCGAAAAAATGGCTTGATGAGCATGATATTAAATATACACTGAGAGATATAGTTTTGGATAATCCTAATAAAGAAGAACTACGCGAGTGGATTTTAAAAAGTAAAATTGATGTCAATAAGTTTTTCAATACGTCTGGTGTTAAGTACCGAGAACTTGGGCTTAAGGATAAGCTTAAAGATATGAGTTTTGATGAAAAGATAGAATTACTTGCAAGTGATGGAATGCTTGTAAAGAGGCCTTTAATTATTGGTGATAAAATTATTGTTGGTTTTAAAAATTATGAGGAGATGGTATAAATGGAAGAAAAATTAAATAAATTGCTCGCTGATTTTACAGTAGAAACACATAAGATTCAAAATTTTCATTGGTATGTAAAGGGTGAGAATTTCTTTAATGACCATTTGAAATTAGAAGAATATTATAATGCTTTTAATAAATATGATGATGAAATTGCCGAAGTTATGCTTATGGATGGTTTTAAACCTAAAGCTACGCTTAGAAATTATGTTGCCGGTTCAAGTATTGAAGAGGCTAAAAACGAATTTGTAAAGGCAAGAGATGTTTACAGTGAACTTGCTGCTGATTTTGCTTATTTACTTGATGAGGTAGAAGAAGTTAAAAAGATGGCCGATGATTATGAGGATTATTTAGTTTCAAATAAAATGGATATGTTAATCGAAGATTTATCTAAGTATATCTGGATGATTAAGCAACTACTTATGGACTAGGAATAGTCCTTTTTATTTTGGTATATTACTTGTTTTTAACGAGTAAATATATTATAATGTTGCTATGAAAGGAATGAATAAAATGGATGAAGTTTTAAAGAATACTGAACAAAAAATGAAGGATGCAATTGAAAGCATGGAAAAGAGATTTACGAATGTAAGAGCGGGGAGAGCTAATCCAGCTATTTTGGATGGAGTTATGGTTAATTATTATGGTAGTATGACTCCTTTAAAGTCACTCGCAACTATATCTATTCCAGAGGCTAGACAACTTATGATTAAACCTTTTGATAGAAGTTCTATTAGTGCGATAGAAAAAGGAATTTATGAAGCTAATATTGGTCTTACACCAAATAATAATGGTGAGGCAATTATTTTAAATATACCAGCTTTAACTGAGGATACACGTAAAGAATATGTTAAGCAGGTTAAACAAATGGCTGAAGAATGTAAGATTAACTTGAGAAACATTAGACAAGATGTGAATAATGAAATTAAGAAAAATGAAGAGTTAACTGAAGATGATAAAGACAATTATATGAGTGATGTTCAAGATTTAATTGAAAAGTATAATAAAATAACTGATGAAAAACTAAAAGAAAAGGAAACCGATTTACTAACGGTGTAATATGTTTTTTGGAAAAAAAGAAAATAAGGAACTAGACGTTAGGAAGATTAATGAAGTTGCGTCACTAGCGGCTAAGGTTCTACGAATATTTTATTTGATTTTAATCGCGGCTGGCGTTTACATTGTAATCAAGTTATTTAAAGAAACTAAAATTTTAGATTTTATTTTTACGGTACTTACGATTGTTTTACCTTTATTTATCGGTTTAGTTATTGCTTGGTTACTGGAGCCTTTTATAAAATGGCTCGAAGGGAAAAAGGTTAAGCGAACGTTTGGAGCGATTATTGCTTATTTAATATTTTTCTTAGTTATTTTTATAATTTTATGGGCTTTAATTCCACTTCTTGCTGATCAGATAAAGGAATTTTTAAGAATTGCCCCTAGTGTGTTTGATTCTATTAGGTCTTGGACAGTGGATGCTTTAGACAAGCTTGATACGATTAGAGGTTTAGATGTCGAAGCGATAAAGGATAAAATATTTAGTAATTTTGAAAACATCGCCGAACATATAACGGGTACTTTGCCAGAAACGATTATTTCTATAGTTTCAAGTATTTTTTCAGGTCTTGGAACGTTTGTAATTGGTTTGATTATTGGATTTTTCTTACTTATTAGTTTTGATAGTACAAATAATTTATTTAATTTTGTACCGAAAAATATTAGGGGAACAACGGTTTCACTTATAAGTAAAATAAATACTTCTTTAAGAAAGTATGTTAAAGGTGCTTGTATTGATTGCGGGGTAATATTTATTTTAAGTTCAATTGGACTTTGGTGTGTTGGGCTAAAAGCTCCAGCTTTGTTTGGGTTCTTTTGTGGAATTACAAATATTATTCCTTATGTTGGTCCTTATATTGGTGGAGCTCCAGCAGCGATTGTCGGATTTGTTCAGAGTCCAACGGTTGGTATTTTGGTTATTGTAGTAATTGCGGTTATTCAATTTTTAGAAGGTAATTTTTTACAGCCTTATATCATGTCAAAAACGACAAAGCTTCATCCAGTAACGATTATTCTCGGTTTACTTATTTTTGGATATTTCTTTGGAATTATAGGAATGCTAATTTCAACGCCTTTAATTTCAGTGGTAAAGACAATATTTGTCTTTTATGACAATAAATATGGAATTATGGATTATACGAGAAAAGAGGAACTTCGTGAATGAGTAAAGTTATATTGATTGCGGGTAAAGCGAGAGCAGGAAAGGATACAACAGCTTTACTTTTAAAAGAGATTTACACGGAAAAAGGTAAAAAGACGATTAATTTAGCTTATGGTAATTATATTAAGGAATATGCGAAAAATATAAGTGATTGGGATGGTAGAGACGAGACTAAGCCCAGAAGTTTACTACAAAGATTAGGAACCGATATTATTAGAAAAGATATCGATCCTAACTTTTTTGTCAAAAGACTTTGTGATGATATAAAAGTTTACAGTTATTTTTTTGATGTTATTACTGTTTCTGATGTGAGGTTTCCGAATGAAATAGATGGACCTTCAGCAATGTTTAAAGATATTATAAAAATAAAGATTATTCGTGATAATTTTGTCAGTAATTTGACAGATGTCGAAAAAAAGCATATAACAGAGACAGCGCTTGATAATTATAACGATTATGATTTTGTTATTCATAACGATGGGACTATCTCAGATTTAAGAAAAAAGGTAGAAAAAATAGTAGAGGAGTTAATGGTATGAATTTGAGAGAAGAGTATATTAATTTTTTTAAGAAGAATGGTCATAAGCAGATTCCGAGTGCACCGATAGTTCCAAAGAACGATTCAACGGTACTTTTTAATACAGCTGGAATGCAACCTTTGGTTCCTTATTTGCTTGGTAAACCACATCCTTATGGAAAGAGGCTTTGTGATTATCAAAAGTGTGTAAGACTTACCGATTTAGAGGAAATTGGGGATAAGACACATCATACTTTCTTTGAAATGCTTGGTAATTGGAGTTTAGGAGACTATTTTAAGAATGAATCAATTAAATTTAGTTTTGACTTTTTGACTAAGGTTTTGAATATTCCGGTAGAGAGACTTGCAATTACGGTTTTTGAAGGTGACGATAAGATTCCTCGCGATGAGGTTTCAGCTTCTAGATGGAAAGAGCTTGGAATAAGCGAGAAGAGGATTGCTTATTTAGGTCGTGATGATAATTTTTGGATTGCCGGGGAAACTGGCCCTTGTGGTGGCGATACAGAAATTTTCTACTTTAGAAGTGAAGATGAGATTCCAGAAGTTTTTGACCCAGAGGATGATAGATGGGTTGAAATTTGGAACAATGTATTTATGGAGTTTTATCAAGATGAAGATGGAAATATAACTGAACTAAAGCAAAAGAATGTCGATACTGGAATGGGTCTCGAGAGAGTTGTAGCGGTTTTAGAAGGTGTAGATGATAATTATAAATCTTCTATTTGGAGTGATGTTATTAGTTTACTTGAGGAGATTACGGGTCTTACTTACGAAAGCAATGAAAAATCTATGAGAGTCGTAGCTGATCACATTAGGACAGCAACGTTTATTGCGGCTGACCCGGCTGGTATTAAGCCAAGTAATAATGGTCAAGGTTATATTTTAAGAAGACTTATTAGAAGAGCTATTAGATATGCGAGAAGACTTAATATTGATATTAATAGTGATTGGGATGAAAGAATTGCGTTACTTATTATTTCAAAGTACGAAAAGTATTATGATGAACTTAAAGAAAATAAGGATATTGTACTTGAAGTTCTTCGAGGCGAGAAAAAGAAGTTTGCAAGGACTTTAGAAAAAGGTTTGAAAGAGTTTGATAGGCTTGTTAAAAATGAGGAAAAAGTAGTAAATAAAGATATTGCGTTTAAGCTTTATGATACTTATGGTTTTCCAATTGAACAGACTATTGAAGAGGCCCGGGAACGTGGAATGAGCGTTGATGAAGAAGGCTTTAAGGAAAAGTTTAGAGAACATCAAGAAAAATCTAAAAGTGCTTCTAAGGGTAAATTCAAAGGTGGGTTAGCTGGTACTAGCGAGATGGAAGTTAAGTATCATACAGCAACACATTTGCTTAATGCAGCTTTGAAAATAGTTTTACACAGTAAAAATGCTCATCAAATGGGCAGTAATATTACACCAGAGAGAATGAGATTTGATTTTTCATGTGATCATAAGCTTAGTAAAGAAGAAATTCAAGAAGCTGAAGATATAGTTAATGGCTGGATTAAAGATGATTTACCTGTTTATAGAAAAGAAATGACAAAGGATGAAGCTTTGGCTTCAGGTGCAGAATGCAGGTTTATCGAAAGATACCCTGATAATGTTACTGTTTATGAAATTGGCGATGTTTCAAAAGAACTTTGTGGAGGTCCACATGTTAAGCATACTGCGGTTTTGGGACATTTTAAAATTGTTAAGGAAGAAGCTTGTAGTGCGGGGGTTAGAAGAATAAAGGCTATTTTAGAGGATAATTGACAAAATGTGATTTTTCATTTAAAATTATTTTAATAAGGAGGGGATAGCCGTGTTTCAAGATCGAATATTATTAACGCCAAAAGATATCTTGGAAAAAGAATTTAAAATCGATACTAGAGGTTATAGACCACAAGAGGTCGATAAGTTTTTAGATGATGTTATTAGCGATTATGAAGAGATGTTTTCGATTATTAAGGAGCTCGAAAAAGAAAAAAAAGATTTAATCGATGAAAATATTAGATTAAAACAAGAAGTACGTAATGCGAGAACAAAACTCGATGTTTTAAGAGATGCAAGTACTACTGAGGTAAGTAATGCAGATTTACTTAGACGTATATCTAATCTTGAAAAAATTATTTACGGCGATAGAGATAACAATAGATAATATTTTGGCAAACGCTGCATTTTTAATAATGTAGAGGAAAGTCCATACTTGCACGGTCTGTGATGACTGTAGTGTTTGTGCATAGGGAAAAAATAACCTATGGTAGTTTTGATAACTAACGGCGAAGTTTAACCTAAGTCTTTTGGATATGGCGATACTTTGTAAAGTGCCGCAGTGACGATACTTTTAGAAATAAAAGAGTGAAACGTGGTAAACCCCGCAAGCAAGAAACCCAAATTTTGGTAGGGGAACCTAATAAGAGAGAAGAAGAATTTCTTATGGGACTAGATTTTTCTAGTAGATAAATGTTTGCCCTCTAGAAATAGAGACAGAATATGGCTTATAAAATATTATTTTTTTGTTTACAAGGAATGATTATATGAAAGAAATTGGTGAAAAATTAAAAGAAGCAAGGGAAAGTATCGGTGTTTCAATCGAAGAGGTGGCAGAAGATTTAAAACTTAGGCCGTCACAAATCGAAAATATTGAGGCTGGTAATTCTGAAGCTTTTAAAGATATGTTTTCTTTAAAGTATTTTATTAGGGATTATGCAAAGTATTTAGGGCTTGATAAGGACGATTTGGTCGATGAATTTAACGAGTATTTGTTTGATTATACTTCAAGGCTTTCATTAGATGATATAAAAGAAGCTAAAAAAGGAAAGAAAACAAACAAAAAAATAAAATCACCATATACGGTTGATAAAAGCAGTAAAAAAAGATATTTTCTTTGGGCGTTTTATGTGCTAGCTTGTTTACTTGTCATTATAATTGTTTATTTTGTTGTCAGTTTAAATAGTGGTGATGATGGCGATTTGCCAGAAGGCGCTATTGTGACAGAAAAAAATTAAGGAGGATTTTATGAATTTACCTAATAAACTTTCAATGCTTAGAATTGGGTTAACTTTTGTTATTATTGTTATTTTGTTATTTCCATTTTCTTCAATGGGAATAGATATTCCACAAATTTTTGTGAATGAGTCAATTGTTATCGATATTAGATATCCGATTGCTGGAGTTTTATTTATTATAGCTTCAGTGACTGATTTTATCGACGGTTATATTGCAAGAAAATATAATTTAGTTACAGATTTTGGAAAGATGATGGACGCGATTGCCGATAAGATTTTAAATAATTCTATTTTAATTATTTTGTGTGCACAAGGATTTATTCATCCGATTATTCCAGTTGTAATTATTTTAAGGGATACAATTGTTAATTCAATTAAGATGGTTGCCGGAAATAAAGGTCATGTAGTGGCAGCTATTAAAACAGGAAAGTTTAAAACAGCCTCTATGATGGTTGGTATTGTACTTACACTTTTCTATAATATGCCATTTGAACTTTGGAATATTCATGTTGCAGATTTCTTACTTATAATCGCAGCAGTATTATCAATTATTTCTGGAGTACAATATTATCAGATGAATAAGAAGTATATTTTTGAAGGAGGAATTTAATTCCTTTTTTAATTTTATAAAAATCGAACAAATGTTTTAAAAATGTGTTGACAAGGAGTATTTTATGTTATAAAATGTGTTTGTAGGAGTAAAGGAGGATACATAATGACAAAGTCAACTAATGATGCCAACACTAATTTAAAACAAGTATTAAGTGATATTGAAAAACAATTTGGAAAAGGTTCCATTATGCGTTTAGGTGATAGTGGTACTAGAGAGATAGATGTTATTTCTAGTGGTAGTATTGCATTAGACGTTGCTTTAGGTATCGGTGGATATCCTAAAGGGAGAATTATCGAAATTTATGGTCCAGAATCTTCTGGAAAAACGACATTTGCTCTTCATGCAATAGCTGAAGCTCAAAAAGCAGGTGGGAAGGCGGCTTTTATAGATGCCGAAAACTCATTAGATCCGCAATATGCTGCGAAGCTTGGAGTGGATATAAATAATTTGTTACTTTCACAACCTGATAATGGGGAACAAGCTTTGGAAATTACAGAAGCTTTAGTTAGAAGTGGGGCAATAAGTGTAATTGTTATTGATTCAGTTGCGGCTTTAGTTCCTCAAGCAGAAATTGAAGGTGAGATGGGAGATTCCCATGTTGGTCTGCAGGCTAGACTTATGAGTCAGGCACTTCGTAAACTTGCTGGAGTTATAAATAAAACAGGAACAATTGCTATATTTATTAATCAACTTAGAGAAAAGGTTGGGGTAATGTTTGGTAACCCAGAGGTTACTCCGGGAGGAAGAGCATTAAAGTTTTATTCATCTATTAGGCTTGACATTAGAAGAAGTGAATCTATAAAAATGGGAACAGATATTATTGGAAATAAGGTTAATGTTAAAGTTGTTAAAAATAAGATGGCTCCACCTTTTAAGTCTTGTCAAGTTGATATTATGTATGGAACTGGTATTTCCAAAGAAGGAGAAGTTATCGATTTAGGTAGTGATGCAGGCATTATTGAAAAGGCTGGAGCTTGGTATTCTTATAATGGTGAAAAGATTGGTCAAGGTAAAGAAAATGCAAAGGATTACTTGAAAGCCAATCCACAAGTATTTGAAGAAATAATGAATAAAGTTAGAGATTATTATCATATTGGTAAAAAACATGAAGATAAAGAATAAAAAAATCTACTGTTGTAGATTTTTTTGATGTGTAATAATTTTTTTGACATTTTAATAATTTTTGGTATAATTGATTTAGAATAAGGAAGGGAGATAAATATGAACGATAATAACAATAATTCAATTTTTGGTAATTCATCTGTTAATCCTGAAGCAAATAATACAGTAAGTAATACTCCTGTTCAAGGCGTTTCAACTCCAGTAGCTCCTGCTCAGGCAGCTCCAGCTCAAGAAGTTTCAACTCCGGTTACTCCTGCTCAGGCAGCTCCAGTTCAAGGCGTTTCAACTCCAGTAGCTCCTGCTCAGGCAGCTCCAGCTCAAGGCGTTTCAACTCCGGTTACTCCTGCTCAGTCAGCTCCAGCTCAAGGCGTTTCAACTCCAGTAGCTCCTATTCAGTCAGCTCCAGTTCAAGGTGTTTCAACTGCTGATGCTCAAACTCAGGCAGTACAAGAGCCTAATCAAGGTCAAGTAGCTGAACAGACAGATGATGCTAAAAAAGAAGATGAAGAATTAATAAAAGATAAAAAAGGTACAACGAGATTTATTATAATTATATTTATTATTTTAATTGCTTTTGTAATAGCTTTACCATTTATTAATGATTTTTTAGGTTAGTTATTTTTGAATTATTAATTTAAAGAAATTGATGATTTTATGAAAATTTTCATTTGGCTCATTGATTTCTTTTTTTAGTTTTTCATAGGCTATATCAATGTCGGTTTCATTTTGACCAAAACATTCAAGACATAGGTAACTGAGTTTTTTTGAATCATTTTGTTTATATGTATTTTCAAGGAACTTTAATATTTCTTGTTTTTTTTCAATTTCGTATCTAGTTTCAAATTGATTTTTTATGTCAGAATTAATTATGCTGTAATTAAACATGGTTCCTTTGGTGAGTTTTAATAATTTGATTATGTCTTCACTTTCTTCTATTAAGAGTGAACTTTTTTGAGTAGTTAGTCCTTCTTTATTTAATTTTAGAGCGAAGACATCTTTACCATCACTAAGGAGAAAAGAATATTTTAATTTTGATGTATAGTTTTTTTTAAATATTTCAGTTTTATTTTCAATTAAGTTTAATAAATTTTCAGAAAATTTGACAGTGTTTAATTTTATTTTTAAAAAATCTTCCGAGGTAGTTTTAAAAATAGGAATCTTTTTAATATGAGTTATTTCATCATTTTTATTCCATTCAAAGAAATCATAATATTTTGTATTAAAGTTTAAAAGTATATCATATATGTAACTCATTTTTCGCACCTCCTGGGATAAAAATAGATAAATATACGATTATAAGACCAATTGGTCCAATTAAACATTCAATCTTACTACAAATAAAATTAACATATTCAGAAAAATTATACCCAAGCTGAATTAAATTTAAATAACTTATAATAAAAATAAAACCAATTGTACTTAAACCAAAACCAATTAAAAAGAAAATAAAACGTGTCATCAAGTAAATCATATCCTTTTAATTAATTTTATTATTTTGTTTTTTGATTTTTCCTTTTTTTATGGTTTTCATGTTATAATGATTAAGGTGGTGTATAAGTGGAATATAATGAGACAATTGATAATTTTGAGGGTCCACTAGATTTACTGTTACATTTGATTAAACAGGTTAAGCAAGATGATGTAAATATTTTTGATATTAATATTGCCGAGCTTACGGAAAAATATTTGGAATATATTGATAACATGAAAAGTCTTAATTTGAATGTTGATAGTGAATATTTAGTAATGGCGGCAACATTAATGGAAATAAAATCACGGGAACTTTTACCTCACAGTGAGGAAGAGGAGGAAGAAGATCCTAAAGATGAGTTAATCAATAGATTGCAAGAGTATCAAAGGTATAAGGAAATTAGGGGGACATTTAAAGAATATGCATTAGAGAGGAAAGAAATGTTTTCAAAAGTTCCAAGTATGTTAGAAGAGTTTCATGACGATAACGTAAAAATAAATGATGATGTGACTTTAGATGACTTGATAAATGCTTTTTTAAAATTTCAACAGAAGAAGGAACTTGAAAAGCCTTTGAATACGGTTATTACTTCAAAAGAATATTCTTTTGAGGAAATTGGAAATAAGATAATAAAAAGATTAAAGAAAAATAAAAGTTTTAAATTTGAGGATTTATTTGAAGAGAAAAATAGAAGTTATGTAGTAGCTACTTTTTTGACAATTCTCGATTTGACTAGAAAAGGGAAATTATTACTTAAACAAGATTATAATTTAGGAGAAATATTTTTATCATTAAGGGATGATGATGTATGAATTTAAAAGCGGTTTTAGAAGGTTTGTTATTTGTAGCTGGTGACGATGGTGTTTCGGCAAGTAAGCTTGCGGAGATTATGGAAATAGATAGCTCCGAAGTATTAAAGTTAATAGATGAACTAAGTGAGGATTGTAAAAGCGAATCTAGAGGGGTTCAAGTAAAGCAATTTGGAGATTTATATAAGTTTGTGACTAAGGAAGAACATTCTAAATATTACAAAAAATTAGTTGACGAGGATATATCTGATTCACTTAGCAATTCAGCTTTAGAGATTTTGGCAATTGTAGCTTATAATCAACCGATTACGAGGGTAACAATCGACGAGATAAGAGGAGTTTCATGTGCGCATATCGTGAGAAAACTCGTCATGAAAAATTTGATTAAGGAAGTTGGGAGATCTGAGCTTCCAGGAAGACCTCTTTTGTATGGGGTAACTGATCAATTTTTAGATTATTTTGGTCTTAAGTCTTTGGATGATTTACCAGAGATAAAGGTGGAGACGGAATCAGGAGAAAAGGAACTGTTTGATTCAAAATATAAAGAAGAGTAGACTTGGAGGTTTAGTTTGAATGTATAAATTAACAGAGAATAAGAAATTTGAAGGTATTGTATTTGATGATAATAATTTTTGGTCAGAGATTATAAATATAGTTGGTTCAGGAATAGCTGGATGTATATTTGCAAGTCAAGTAAATTTTCCATTAAATATTAAAGATGGTGTTTTTGCAGGGTTTACGTTTGTAAGTTTGGCAATTTTAGGGAGTAGTGTTTTAGAAATTGCAAAATTTGATAAACAAAAAAAGAAAAATTTAAAGCATTAATTGATTTTTCTTTTTTTAATGTGTTATAATATTTGTGTTGCTTGTGTGGCGGAATTGGTAGACGCGCACGACTCAAAATCGTGTGGCATTAGCCGTGTGGGTTCGATTCCCACCACGAGCACCATTGGGAAATCTGTTCGAACTATTCGAACTTTTGATATAGGAATCAATC
>CALVRJ010000007.1 GCA_944358545.1 uncultured Bacilli bacterium
ATAATGGGTGTTTTTTTGTGACTTTTTCACATTTTAAAATTTGTCCCCCCTCTTAAGTTGACATTATTGCCCCCCCCAGAAAAATCAAGCTTTGAGGGGGGCTGTTTTTTATTCCTTATTTCATGTATTTATTACATTATATTTTAAACAAATAAAATCATTAGACTTTTGCCTAATGATTTATATAAAGGGGGAAAATAAAAATACAGGGTTAAAAAGATTTTAAAGCAATTATTAATTAAAAAACAGGGCATAAAAAATAAATGGAGGTCAATACACCTTAAACTAATCAAAAAAAAGTTTATTTCTCAAAGTAAAGATAATGTTTGTTAAATTTCCCCCTTCATAGATATATATACGATATTTATTTCCAATTTCCTTTTTATTTTGTAAAAATTTTTTAAAAATTTATAAAAAAACTATATTTTATTATAGTTTTAGTTGGTGCAGGCATTAGAGTCACTATATTTATAGGCAAATTGGTTATGAGATTCAGTGATATTAACACCAGTATTTAAGTTGAAATTTTCGCCGGTTAGGGGATTTTCAATATCACCATCAGGAAGAAGTCCTTCGTCTTGAAGTTCTGATAAAGTAACATTATATGTTCCCCCACTACTTGTAATTAAATCTTCCATTTTATATGCATTTTTATTGGCAAAACTACGAGCGGCTCTTTCAAAAGAGGCTACTTGGTCTTCACATAGTTTTTGATTATTTTCAATTATAGTTCTTTGGACTAAGGGAACGGTAATCATTCCAATAATCCCTAATATAACAATAACCCCTAATAATTCAACTAAGGTAAATCCTTTTTTCATATTTCTCACCTACTTTAATTATATATTATTTGTTTTTAATAATCAAGGATGATATAATACTTCTGGAAAAGGGAGAAGTATTATGAAAAAGGTAGAATTATTAAGTCCAGCGGGAAATATGGAAACACTACTTGCGGCAATTAAAGGGGGCTGCGATGCGGTTTATTTAGGTGGCAAGGCTTTTGGGGCCAGAGCTTTTGCAAAGAATTTTGACGACAACGAATTAAAAGAAGCAGTAAAGATTTGTCATTTATATGGGGTTAAGATATATGTTACAGCCAATATTTTAGTTTATGAAAATGAGATTAAAGAGTTTTTAAATTATTTGAATTTTTTATATGAAATCGGAGTTGATGCAGTTATCATGCAGGATCTTGGAATGATGGCTTTAGCTCATAAACTTATTCCAAATCTTGAAATTCATGCATCGACGCAAATTAACTGTCATAATAAAGAAAGTATTGATTTTCTTAAGAAAATTGGGGTTTCAAGAGTTGTTTTAGCTAGAGAATTATCATCAGAAGAGATTAAAGATTTAGGTAGTAAAATGGAAATTGAAGTTTTTGTTCATGGGGCATTATGTGTTTCTTATAGTGGCAACTGTCTTTTTAGTAGTTTAAACGGTGGTCGAAGTGGCAACAGAGGGATGTGTGCAGGTTCGTGCCGGCTTCCTTATGATTTGCTTAAGGATGGTAAAGAGGTTAAGGAAGATGGAAAGTATTTGCTTAGTACAAAAGATTTGTGCTTAGCTTCTAATTTAAAAGATGTTTTAGATTTAGGTGTTTCTAGTTTAAAAATCGAAGGAAGAATGAAAAGTCCGGAATATGTCGAGTATGTGACTCATGTTTATAGAAGACTTATCGATGAATATTATAAAAATGGTAATCCACAAATAAAAAAAGAAGAAATTTTAAATTTGAAAAAGCTTTTTAATAGAACCTTTACATCCGGCTATATGTTTGACGATAACATTTACAATATAAAATCTCCTAATCACCTAGGAAGTTATTTAGGGGAAATTATAAAAATCGAGAAAGGAAAAATTTATATTAAACTTGACGATGATTTAAGACAGGAAGATGGAATCAGATTTGTTTTGGAAAACAAAGGAATGATAGTTAATAAACTTTATGATGAAAAAGGGTTACTCAAAAATATGATTAAAAAAGGTAATGTGGCAGTAGTCGATAATAAGGTTAATTTAAAAAGTAAATCTATTGTTAATAAAACTATCGATACAGAACTTTTAAAGGAAATAGATGATATAAAGATGTCAAAGATTAATATAAGTATGAATGTTTTGGCTTTGGAAGGTGGTCCATTAGAAGTTACAATTAGTGACGGAATTTATACAGTAAAGAAAAGTATTGGGGTTTTAGAGAAAGCATTAAAACAAAAAATGAGTATTGATGAGGTTCGAGAAAAACTTTGTTCAATGGGAAATTATCCATTTACAGTAAATGATTTTAAAATTAAAATGGACAATGTATTTATTCCAGTTAAGTTTTTAAAGGAAATTAAAAGAGAATGTGCGGATGCCCTTATAAATAAAAGGTGTGAAGTTCATAATAAAGTTTCGTTTGATTATAAAAAGTCTTTGGTTAATGGACACGATGAAAATAAACTTTCTGTTTTAATAAGGTCTGAGGAACAACTTAAATGGATTTTGGATAAAGATGTTAGAATATATACAGAAGACTTTAACTTATATAAAAAGTATAAAAATTACGACATTTATTATAAACTTCCCCGAATTATGCATAATTTTCCCGACTTTAAAGGTGAGAGACTTTTGGTAAGCGAAATAGGAAGTGTTTATAAATACGCTCGTGATAATAAGGTTATTGGTGATTATCCGCTTAATGTGGTTAATAGTGAAACGGCAAAACTTCTTCAAAAAATGGGATGCGAAATTGTAACGTTATCACCGGAAATTTTAAATATCGCCGAGGTTCAAAAATATGTTAGAAACACAGAGACTATCGTTTATGGTAGATGCGATTTAATGATTTTAAAAGATTTCTATGACAAGGAAAATGGTCTTAGTTTAAGAAATAATGTAGGAAATATATTTCCAATTATAAATGGCGATTATACGACAATTTTACATCATGAGAATATAGATAGAAATGCTTTAGGTAATGAGAGAATTTTACTTTATAACGAGAAGAAAGATGAGGTTTTAAATATTTTAGAAAAACACAAGATAAGTTTGGATTAGAAACGAAAAACGTCTGCAATATTTACAGACGTTTTAGTTATTTAATGCTTTTTCAATGACAATCAATTTTACGGAAGATAACTTTTTAGTTAAGTTATCTTTTATTTTTAAATAGTATAAAGTTTTTGACAACTCAGTCAGGCAGGCTTTTATTTTGGTTAAATTTTCTTCAGGTTTTTTTAAATAAATATAAATTAGTTCTTCATAGGCGTTTGGTATGCCTTTTTGAGCAGCTAATTTAAAATATTCAATAACTTTGTTTTCATCGGGTTCAAGACCTAATTCATAGTTACCTTCAAGATAGTAATATTTAGCCAAATTAAATGGGGCCCATGGGGTTAAAAGTTCTAGAGGAACGTTAAGGGCAAGTTTATAATAATTATAGGCTTTTATTTCATCTTTTTCTGGGTAAAGACCAAGGCGATAATACTCCCCTACTTTATTGCAAGCCCAGCTTTCTTCTAAAGCGGCACTTTTTTGATAGTATTCAAAGGCAGTTTGATTATCACCTTTTTGTTCATAATATTTACCTAAGTTATTAAAGGCATAAACATAATTATGTGCTGCGGCTTTATTAAAATATTCCAAAGCTTTTTGGTCATCTTTTTGATGATTTTCGGTTTGACCAGTTAAATAGCAAGTTCCCAAGGTATTAATGGCGGCAATGCTACCTAATTTTTCCGCTTTAACTAAATATTTTAGTCCTTCTTGAATACTTTTTTCTTTATCTGGAGTAAGTTTTCCTTCAAGAAACATTTTGGCAATTAACCATGTGGCTCGTGGATGGTTTTTTTCTTCGGCTACTTTGAGATATTTATAGCTTTCGACATAACGAGGGGTCCCAGTCATGAGTCCTTTATATTCCATTTCACCGAGTTCAAAGGAAGCATAAGGGTTGCCTTCTCTTGCCAGTTTTTTGATGGAATATGTATAGTTTATACCGTCTTGCATTTGCAGGCGAAGCATTTTTTCGAGTTCTTTAACTGATATATTAGTATCGTTTAAGATGTTTTCAACAAGTTCGTATTTATTATCATCAATATAGATGGGCTGAGGTTTAACAAGAATGGCATATGTTAAGGCTTTTTCTAATACTTCATAATATTTTTTTTGGCTTATAAGTTTATAAAGGTCCGTTCCGAAGGCTCGTGGAACTGTGGCATCGTTTTTAGCTAAGTTATAAAGGTCACGGCATAAATGTGCCATATGGGTATTTGACTGAATATATGTTTTTACTTCGTTTTCTGTTTCAAATGTTTTAATATTTCCGTCTAAGATATTAGAAATATTTTGAACAATGACTTCAAACCCTTTATAGTCATTTTTTTCAAATGTTTGATAAATGTTTTTATAGTCTGGACCGATACTACGGTATCCAATGCAATAGTTATTTACGGTTGAATCACTGATATTATCAATGTTAAATAGTGCACAAAAGATATCAGTTTGACCGGTAAAGATTTTACTGGATGAATTATTTTTAATTAGCCGGCAAATGTTTCCAAGTGATAAATGATTATCATCACTATTTAATTTTAAATATTTGCGCATAAATGTCATCTCCTATGTCCTTGGATGTTTAATTCTTGTTCAAATTTTGGACTATAGTGTTTTTTATAGTCTTCCCCAATATATCCTATATAACCATTAAAATCTTTTAGCTTAGATTCTAGTCTTTTTTTGGATAATAGTTCGTCGGCAATATATAATTTTATGGTTTCATCAGTTATTTCAGCTAGATTATTTTCGGAAAGAATAAAGCTTCTTCTTATTTGATTGGCATTATTTTGGTTGACTATATCAAGGTAACAAAATTCCGCAACGTTTTTTTGATGGTTAAATTCTTTACTAATTAAAAAGGTGGAACCATCACTTCTTTGGTATAAATTATAATCAGGGGTTTTATTCTCCGGTTTTAGGCCAATGAAGCCATCGTTAGTTAGAGCTTTTTCGATGTTTTCAATGGTTAAGCCAGAATCTGGCATGATTTGGTCTTGAAGATAGACAACGACTAATTTGCCAAAAAGGTCAATATAGTATTTTGTATAGTCTTCTTCGACAACATTGTAGTATTTAATGGTTTCACCTTTGATATTTTCAAATGTTTTTAAAGGAAATGTTTTAACTAATTCTTCACCAATATTTTTAAGATGAGATTTTAATTCTTCATCTTGAAAAGGGACTAAATTAAATTTTCTTTCTTCTGGTTCATTATCTAGGCAGTGATGTTTATTTTCATAAAATTTAGGGGTTCGTCCGAAGTAATTAAAGGTACATTTATTGTTTTTTTTATGATAACAGTCCCACGTTAAATCAATTCCCCGATATGCACCTTCTAATTTAACAACATTCCAAGCATGGTGGTTTTGATAACTCTGGTAATAACATGGAATACCCAATCTATCCATTTCTTCTTTAAAAGCAAGGGCAAAACCGACACAAACTAAGCGGTCAAACAATAGTCCAGATAACGATTTTATGACTTTATAATCATTTCCGTCTAGTGTTTCGTTTTCAGCTTCACCATCATATTGATAATGGCATTTTTCAACAAGGGTTTTATAGACGTAGAGGCATTTTTCAGTATCATTCCAAAATGGTCTTAATTTACTCTCTATTTGTTCAAAAAACTTAATAATTTCGGATAAAACTTTAGGACTATTGATGGTTCTTTTAAGATAATGCGGATGGCGATATTTATTTTTTTGAAGATAATCTAGACCTCCTAAAACGCTAAATAAGGCTTTTTCTTTGGATATTTTTCCGATTATTTGACTATCTTGATTAACTGTATTTTTTAAAATCAAAAGTTTTTTATTACTATCATTATTGATTGCGGCAACGTCATCTTTGGTTATTTTTCCGGTAACAATATATGGAATATAACCATCAAAATCGTTTAAAGGATAATTGCAATATTTAAACTCGGCCATTAGTTTACCTCCTTATAAACAAAATTAGTGTTTTCTTCTAAGACAATTATTTTAGATGATAATAAGTTAAAAACATTTTCATTTTGGATATACATTTGGTAAGGTACTTTTATTGTGCTTGCTATAATATTATTTAAAAAGTCAATGTTTTGATATGTTACATTTGCAATATCAAGATTTTCTGTGATGATTTTTATGTTTGGCATATCGATGCGAGCTAAAGTAATATTTGAGGCTTTTAAAATTGGAAGGTTATTAAAATTTAAAACTGTATGGTCAATGACTAAGTTTTCTAAGTTTAAATTTGCAAGTAATTTTGAATTATCATCTAAAATTTCGCAATTTATTAAATATAGTTTTTTTAATTTATTTAATTTGGTTAAAATGGACATAGCTAAAAAATCCAAGGTGCAATTTTCAAAATATAAAGTTTCGAGATTTGGAAAGTTTAAAAGTTCTTCATAGTTTACTTTTAAAATCTCTCCACTAAGAGATATTTTATTTACTTTAAGTTTCTTTATTTTTTCTAATTCTTCTTTTGATTTAATTGGTAATTTGAATTGGGCTTTTAGAGTGCTGGTTTCAAAATTCATATTTACACCTTCTTTAATTTAATTTTATCACAAGTAACTTGTTTAGTAAAATTGATAGCGAGTAATTTGTGGGAAATTGGATGTTTTTGTGAAGATTGCACAAGGTGGATATTTAATTAAGTAAAATCTATAATGAATTAGAAGGAGGAAATTATGAAAAAGTTTTGGAAAAATTATAAACAGACAATTTTACTTGTTTTAGCAATGATTATAGGAGCAATTTGCGGGCTTATATTTAAGGAAGATGCCTCAGCAGTTAAGCCACTTGGGGATTTGTTTTTGAATTTACTTTTTATTGTCATTGTACCACTTATTTTCTTTACGGTGACAACAGCTGTAGCGAGAACTGGACAGCCTAAAAGATTTGGGAAAATTGTAGTTATGACGGTTATCGTGTTTGTAGCTACTTCACTTATTGCGGTAGCAGCAGGGTTTGTTGGAACTGGAATTACTGATTTAGTAAAACCTGGCGACAGTGCGGAAATTAGAGAAATGTTTGACTCAAAAGTAAAAGATGACACTGATTTAAATGTCTTAGAAAGTACTGTTCAACTTATTAGTGTAGATGATTTGTATAAGTTATTTTCTAAAGAAAATGTTGTTGCAGTATTACTAGCGTCTATTTTAACTGGTATAGCAATTAGAATGAGCAAAGAAAAAGGTGAAGCTTTGCTAAAGGTTTTAGAGAGTGGAAAAGATGTAACTTTTAACTTTATTAAATTAATTATGTATTATGCCCCGATTGGTATTGGGTGCTACTTCGCATCATTTGTCGGAACTTTCGGTGGAAGTATTGCTTTAGGTTTTCTTAAAACATTTATTTTATATTTGATAATTGCTTTAATTTTCTATTTTGGGGTTTACAGTTTATATGCATTTATTGCAGGTGGTAAAGAAGGATTTAAAAGATTTTGGAAGAATATTTTGCCTTCAACATTTACAGCTTTAGCCACTTGTTCTTCAGCTGCATGTATTCCGATTAATATCGACTCTGCTAAAAAGATGGGAGTTCCAGAAGACGTAACAGAAACTGTTATTCCACTGGCAACTAATTTACATCAAGATGGATCTTATATTGGAACTGTATTTAAAATTATGTTTTTAGTTTCTTTATTTGGAACTGATATTAGTGATCCTGGAACTATTTTAGAAATGGTATTTGTTACTTTAATTGCAACACTTCTTATAAGCGGAGTGCCAATTGGTGGAGGTACAATTTCCGAAATGATGATTATTACAATGCTTGGATATCCCGTTGCAGCACTTCCTGTCTTAACGATGGTGGCAACAGTAATAGATGCTCCAGCAACTATGCTTAATGCAGTTGGGGATACTAGTTGTTCACTTTTAGTCGCAAGAGGTGTCGATGGTAAAAAATGGCTTAAGAATAAAAATTAAGCCTTTTTTGTATGAAAAAATCTAGTCCTTTAACTAGATTTTAAGGTTACATGGTCTGTACCGCAACTATAAAACATACCATCTTTTTTTGCATTATCGATGTTCCAATTTGGACCAACATAGATTGTCTTTAAATTTGAATTACCACTAAATATTGAAAACATTTCATTAACATTGCTTGTATCAAAGCTGCTTAAATCTAATTCGGTTAAACTACTACAGCAGTTAAACATATCACTCATATTTTTAACATCTGATGTGTCAAAATTCTTTATGTTTAATGCTTTTAAATTATTGCATCCCATAAACATAGCTCCCATGTCAGTTACATTTGAAGTATTAAAGTTTGTTAAATCTAAGGCGGTTAAACTAGTACAACCGTTAAACATGCGACTCATATTAGTTGTAGCGCTTCCAAAATTTTTAGAAAAAGTTATGTTTAACATATTTTTGCATCCATGGAACATCCACGACATTGTTTTTACTTTAGAAGTATTAAAATTTGTCAAATCAAGTTCAGTTAAACTTTCGCATTGGTTAAACATCGTTCTCATATCGTTAACACTCGAGGTATCAAAGTTTTGTCCAAAATTAATATTTTTTAAACTTACATCACCACTAAACATTGCAGACATATTTGTAACATTTGATGTGTTAAAACTGCTTAAATCTAATTCGGTTAAACTACTACAGCAGTTAAACATATCATGCATATTGGTAACATTTATAGTATTAAAATTATTTATATTCAGCTTATTCAGAGCTTCACAATAGAAAAACATAGCTTCCATATTGGTGACATTGCTTGTATCTAAATTGCTTAAATCGATTGTTTTTGTTTGTTTAAAACCGTAGAATAAATAACTTGAATTAGGATTAGCAACTACACCACCATCGCCACCAATATATAATTTATAGAATCCTGCATTTTCTGGGTCATTTACTATCCACGCCATGACACTTCCATTTTGTCTTTCTGATACATCCCAGCTTTCTACTGCATCTGATGGTACATTTTTATTATTCAAAACTTCAATTGATGTTATTTTTTCACGGTATTCATCACTATGGTAATCAGCTTGAGAATTACTGCTATAACTTCTCATTAAATTAGTTTCATTTGGTAACACTGTTCCTTCATCATTTGTTCCAGCTTGAACATAATTTAAAGTTATTTCTAAGTTACTTGTTAAATTACTTGGCTGAATTTGTACTTCTGAATTATATTCAACGTCTACTGTAAATGTTGTAGTTCCTTTAGATTTTAGAGTATCACCTTGTTCAATGCCATTAATTGTAAATATTATTGCTTCATTACTACTATCTGTTTTCTCTATTGTTTTTAGGACTGCATCAATACTTCCTCTATTTTCAACTGTTACGGTATACCTCATTTTATCACCTGGTGAATATAAGTTGGTTTTAAATGTTGCAGTTGTATCTGTATGACTTGGTTCTTCTTCATCTTCCGGGTTTCCATTTATTATTTGACTTTGAATATTAGTAATTAATACTTCCCACTCACTTGTGATATTACTTGTTCCTTTAATATTAAGCTGCGTCCTAAAGGCTGCATAGCCAGCGGCCATTATTAATAATATACTACATAAGCCTAATATTATATAGTTTCTTTGTCTTGTGTTAAATCTGTTTCGCATTTTTTCACTCCTATTCTACAATACCAATTTAACACACGTAAAATCAAATTACAATACTTTTACCGGACTTTTTAGTTACCGGACATTAAAAACGTAAAGTGGCACAATTATGCTAGAGGTGA
The DNA here is from genome assembly GCA_944358545.1 of uncultured Bacilli bacterium. Classification (GTDB taxonomy): domain Bacteria; phylum Bacillota_I; class Bacilli_A; order RF39; family UBA660; genus Coprosoma. The sequence continues at coordinate 9,747 of CALVRJ010000007.1, forward strand.
AAATGCATGGCAACTTTTAAAAGAGAGTTTAATTTTGATAAGAATATCAAAGAAATTGTGTCAAACAATATTAGAAAATATCGAAAGGAAGCAGGGATTACACAGGAACAATTGGCTGTCGACATTGGGAAGTCATATGATTTTGTAAGAAGACTTGAGTTTAAAAAAGGAGCAATTGGTTGTTCACTCGATACAATATATAAAATCTCTGTTGTTTTAGGACAACCTACTTCGAAATTTTTTGAGGATTAATATTCTTTTTTGTTATAATATATTTTAGAGGTGTTTAGATTGAGAGTACTTAGTATAAAAGAACCTTATGCAAGCCTTCTTAAAAATAATATTAAACATATTGAAACAAGGAGCTGGAAGACAAATTACCGAGGTGAAATTTATATTCACGCAAGCATGAGAATAGATAATGATTATTTAAAAAAAGATGGATTAGATAAATATGTAAATAAAGATAATTTTAAATGTGGATATATTATCGCCAAAGCTAATTTGATAGACTGCATATATATGGATAATGATTTTTTAAAGAAAATTAAAAAGAATAAGTTAGAATATTTATGTGGCGATTACAGAATAGGAAGATATGCTTGGGTTTTAGATAATATTGAGCCTATCTTTCCTATTTTTGCTAAAGGACATTTAGGTATTTGGAAGTATAATGAATAATTTTCTCTAGATTATAAAATAAATTTTTGTCCAAACCGTAAAATGTTTCTTGTCCAAAATGTAAAATAATTTTTGTCCAAAATGTAAAATAAAAGTTTACAAATTATAATAATTAGTATAAAATATTGATAAAGCGAGGCGATAGAAATGAAAAAATATTTAAAAAGAATTGCGGATTTAGAACTTGAAAATAAGCTTTCTTATATGGGAGCTGTACTAATTGAAGGGTGCAAATGGTGCGGTAAATCAACAACGGCAAAACTGCATGCGAAAAGTATTATTGAATTTCAAAATCCTGATAATCAAAAAGATTATGAATTTATAAAAAACACAAAACCTTCTTTGTTTTTAGAAGGTGGAAAGCCAAGACTTTTTGATGAATGGCAAATGTACCCTATTGTTTGGGATTCAATACGATGTGATTTAGATAACACCGGTTTAAAGGGACAATATATTTTGACTGGTTCAGCAAAGCCTAGTGAAGGAAGTACAATGCATACAGGTACTGGGAGATTTGCAAGAATTTTGATGAGACCTATGTCTTTATATGAATCGCTTGATTCTGATGGAAAGGTTTCTCTTCAAGATATTATAGATGGAAAAGATATTGCGGCTGTAAATAAGATGAGTTTAGAAGATATTGCAAGTGTGATTGTTCGTGGTGGATGGCCAGCTTCTTTAGATATTCCAAATGATAATAAATATAATGTGGCAAAAGATTATGTAGATAGTTTAATTAGAGAAGATGTAAATACAATAAACCGAATAGAAAGAAACCCATCTAAAATGGGAGCTGTACTTAGGAGTTTAGCTAGAAATGTTTCGACACCAGTTTCTAATACAACAATTATTGAAGATGTAAAAAACGAATTTTCTGACGAAATTTCAAGACCAACACTTGATGATTATATTAATACTCTAGAAAAGTTATTTGTAATTGAAAAAGTTAATGCGACTAATTTAAATATTAGGTCTAAGGTTCCACTTAGGACAAAGGCAAAATTAGAGTTTGTTGATCCTTCAATCGCAACTGCAGTTCTGGGTCTTACAAAGGAAGATTTGATACATGATTTAAATTATTTTGGGTTTTTGTTTGAAAATTTATGTATTAGAGATTTAAAAATATATTCTGAGTTATTAGATGGTGAAATTACTTATTACCGGGATAAAAACGATTTTGAAGTAGATGCGATTTTAAGAGTGCAAAATGGAAAATGGGGTGCTATAGAAATAAAGCTCGGATCTGGTTACATCGAAGAGGCTGCACAAAATTTATTAAAGCTTAAAGAAAAAGCTATAAATAAGCCGTCATTTTTAATAGTGTTAAGTGGTAGCAATTATTCTTATCGGCGTGATGATGGTGTTTATGTTGTTTCTATTGGAAGTTTAAAAAATTAAATTTCTTTACACTAATCAATTTTTGAAAGGATTATAATTAATTACTTTTTAGAACTAATTTTTGGTATGAAAATTAGTTTTTATTTTTGAGAAAAAAGTGAAAGATTTTTCTTTTGGTAAAAATAATAAGTTTACATCATATATTTAAGTGGTGATATATAATGTTTTTTAAAAATATTCACAGTAGAATGAAAATAGCTTTACTGATAATTACTTTCGTCTTTATCGTAATTATTGCAAGAGTATTTTATATTCAAGTTATCGATTATAAGAAATTAAATAATTATGCGAGTAATTTATGGAGTCGTAATTTGCCTATTAAAGCAGACCGAGGGTTAATATATGACCGAAATGGGATTATTTTAGCCGATAATATTACAACTACTTCCCTAGTTTTGATTCCTAATCAGATTAAAGACAAAAAAGAAGTAGCTCAAAAACTTTCAGAGATACTAGGGGTTAGTTATGAAGATATGTATAAACATGTAAATAAAAAAACTTCAATCGAGAGAGTTCATCCTGAGGGAAGACAACTTTCATATGAGGTTGCCGATAAAATTAAGAGTTTAAAATTAGATGGGGTTTATTTAGTAAAAGAGTCTAAAAGGTACTACCCTTTTGATATATATCTTGCTCATACTTTAGGTTTTGTTGGGGTTGATAATCAAGGGCTTAGCGGACTTGAACTTACTTATGACAAATATTTAACTGGTGAAGACGGGGCGATTAAATATTATAGTGATGCGAAAGGAAACAGGCTTAAATTAAACGAAGTTTACCAGCAACCACAAGATGGAATGAATATTACTTTAACGATTAATAATGAAATTCAAGCTTCGCTTGAAAGAGAGCTAAATAATGCAGTAACAAAATACAACCCCGATAGAGCAATTGGAATTGTGATGGACCCAGATAATGGTGAGATTTTAGCAATGAGTGCACGGCCAAATTTTTCACCTAATAATTATCAAGATTATAGTTTAGAAGAAATTAACCGTAATTTACCTATTTGGGCGACTTATGAACCGGGGTCTACTTTTAAAATTATAACTTTGGCAGCGGCTTTAGAGGAAGGAAAGGTCGATTTAGATAAGGATACTTACAATGACTCTGGGAGTATAAAGGTTGAAAATGCAACTTTACATTGTTGGAAACATGGTGGTCATGGACATGAGACTTTTTTGCAAGTGGTTGAGAATTCTTGTAATCCCGGATTTGTCGTGTTAGGTCAAAGACTTGGAAAAAATACTTTATTTAACTATATAAATAAGTTTGGTTTTGGTAAGAAAACGGGAATTGATTTAAACGGTGAAGGTACAGGAATTATATTCGATTTAAATAAAGTCGGGCCGGTGGAACTGGCAACAACAGCTTTTGGTCAAGGGTTATCAGTTACCCCTATTCAACAAATTACAGCTGTTTCAGCAGCGATAAACGGAGGAAAATTATACAAGCCTTATATTGTAAAGAGTATTAATGAACCGGAAACTAATACGGTTATTAAGGAAAATAAAAAGACTTTAGTTAGAAGAGTCATAAGTGAGAAAACTAGTGCGGAAGTTAGACGAGCTTTAGAAAGTGTGGTGGCTAATGGTAGTGGTAGAACAGCTTATATTGATGGTTATAGAGTCGGTGGAAAAACAGGAACAGCACAGAAAGTTGAAAATGGAAGATATTTAGAAAATAATTATATTTTATCTTTTATGGGATTTTTACCTGCCGATGATCCTGAGGTCGTCGTATATGTGGCAGTTGACAATCCTAAGGGCACTGTACAATATGGTGGAACGACGGTTGGACCAATTGCCAAAGCGGTTTTAAAAGATTCAATTAAGGCACTTGATATTAAAAAAAGAGATGGCGGGATGGATAAGAAGTATAAATGGCCAGATCCTAAAACAAAGAAGGTTGCTGATGTTACGGGAATGAGTGTCGATGAGGCTAAGAAAGAACTTAAAGGTCTTAATGTAATTATTGAAGGCGATGGAAACAAGGTTACTTATCAATCGCCTGAGGCAGGGACTAAACTTGATGAAGGTAAAACGGTAAGACTTTTTACGGAATAAGGAGGAAGTTATATGGATGGAATGCTGATACTTACAAAATCGGTTATGGCAATGATGATAGGTTTTATTTTAGCGGTTTTACTTGGAATTATTATTATTCCAGTTTTAAAACGACTGCATGCTGGTCAAACGATTAGTAAGTGGCTAGCTAGGACTCATAAAAATAAGCAAGGAACGCCAACGATGGGCGGACTTATATTTATTATTCCTCCTGTTTTAGTAATGTTTATTTTAATTTTAATGGGCAAAGCTGAGTTCAACTATACTTTAGGAATTATTTTATTTACGTTTATAGGTTATTTTATAATTGGATTTATTGATGATTTTTTAATTATTAAAAGGCATAATAACAAAGGTCTTACGAAGACACAAAAGTTTTCAATGCAGGTGGTAGTGGCAATTATATTTTTCTATTTATTTATGAAAGGCGAAAATGAACCACTTCTTTGGGTTCACTGCTTACATTTTAAAATGAATATTGGTTGGCTTTACGGAGTATTTATCTTATTTGTTTTAGTAGCTAGTAGTAATGCGGTTAATTTAACTGATGGTCTCGATGGATTAGCCGGAGGTCTTTCGGTAATTGCTTTTCTAACTTTCGGAATTATTTCGTGGAATACAGACTGGCTTTTGGGATATAGTGAGATTTCATTATTTGCTTTTATTTTAGTCGGGTCTTTGATGGGCTTTTTAATCTTTAATACTAATAAGGCCAAGGTTTTTATGGGAGATACGGGTTCTCTTTGTCTTGGAGCAACACTTGGGGCTTATGCGATTATGACAAGACATGAGTTATTGCTTGTTTTAATTGGAATTGTGTTCGTGATAGAAACACTTAGCTGTATGATTCAAATTGTTTTCTTTAAACTTACAGGTAAAAGAGTTTTTCCAATGACCCCTATTCATCATACGTTTGAAAAAATAGGAATGAAAGAAGCGGACATTGTAAAAATGTTTTGGACAGTTGGCCTTATAGCAGCGATGCTGGCACTAGTATACGGGGTGTGGTTATGAAAAAACTAGATATATCTTTATTTATAGCGATTGTGGTTATTTCACTGTTTGGTGTTTTAATGGTCTACTCTTCTTCTTCTGTTTGGGCTGAATATAAGTTCGATGATTCTTTTAAGTATTTAAAAAGTCAGGCTTTATTTTTGATTGTCGGTGTAATTATGATGTACTTCGTGAGTAAAATAGATTTCGAGATTTATTATAAATATGCAAATAAGATATTTTTGATAGGTCTTATTTTACTTGTTTTGGTTTTATTTTTAGGAACGGAGAGAAATGGTAGTAAGAGCTGGTTTGGAATTGGGCCTTTTGGAATACAGCCTAGTGAGTTTATGAAACTAGCAATGGTTATTTTTACAAGTAAGTATTTATATAACAATAAAAAGGATATTAACAATATTAAAAAAGGAGTTATTCCCATTTTACTTACTACTTTGCTTATTTTCGGTTTAATTATGTTACAGCCAGACTTTGGAACAGGAGTTATTTTAGTGGTTGGGGTTATCGCTTTACTATTTGTAGGCGGGGTTAATTTAAGGTTTTTCTTAAAGGTTTTTATATTGGGAATTGCTGGAATTGTAGCTTTGATTATGGCAGCTCCATATAGGCTTAAACGAATTTTATCGTTTTTAAATCCATGGAGTGATCCACTAGGTAGTGGTTTTCAAATTATTCAATCACTTTATGCGATTGGGCCTGGTGGTCTATTTGGTTTTGGTTTGGGAGGGTCTAGACAAAAACATTTTTATTTACCTGAACCACAGACAGATTTTATTTTTTCAATTATAAGTGAAGAGTTTGGGTTTCTCGGTGTATTAATTGTTTCATCTTTGTTTTTAATTATTATTTACCGGTCTATTAGAATAGCTCTAAAGTGTCAAAATTTATTTGGAAAGTATTTAGTTTTTGGAATTATATTTATGCTTGGGTTTCAAGCTTTACTTAATTTAAGTGTGGTTATCGGTTTAATTCCAGTTACAGGGGTCACTTTACCTTTCCTTAGTTATGGAGGTTCAAGTTTGCTTATTACTTTGCTTTCAATGGGAATTATTTTGAATGTTTCAAGACATATATAAAAAGCCTATATTTTATAGGCAATATTTTTCTTCGATTATTTGACGAACTACGGTATTTGGTTTTTCATTGTTTTCATCACCAGTTATCATTAATCCATCACCAGTATAAGCTTTTTCACCATTTAAGAGAATGTCTAAGGCAAATTTATTTATTTTTAAATTTATAAAGTCATTTAGTTCATTTTTCTTAATCCATAAGACTTTTTGTTTATGTTTTTCTTCTTCGGTTATTTCATTTCTTTTATCTGTATTTAACCTGCCAAAGACAATATTTAAGTAAGAGAAACGATTTACGCCTTTATAGCCAGCATAAAAATGGTTAATTATTTTGAAGTTACTAACTTTATCTATTTTAACATCAAGATAACCTGTTTCTTCTTTTATTTCTCTTAAGGCTGCTTCTTCTGGTGTTTCCTCTCCTTCAATTCCACCTTGGACAAAGCTTTGACAATCTCTTCCTTCGGCTTTCTCACATAAATATTCATCAGTTTGATTATTTTTAATAATGGCAATGATACTTTTTCTTCTTTGAAGTGGTTTATCTTCTCTTAACTTTTCTTCTCCTACTCCTTGAAAATAAGGGGCGATTACTTGTTTTAGGGATAAATTATGTTTTATGGCATATTCATAATCTTTTTGAATATGCGATGGAATGAAAAATCTATTTTCTTTTTCATTTAGATTAATTATTTTCATTTCTTCTTTAGTTACTGGATTTATTCCTCTTAAACTTGTATCAATATCATTTGAAACAATGGCGGTAGCTCCATAAATAAGTTCTGGTTTTTCAATGTTTACATTTACATTACTTCCATTTGTAAGTTTTATTTTTATTCTTTTCATATGTCCTCCTTTATTTCATTTTATCACGTAATAAAAAAGATAAAACTTTTTTGTTATATTTTATATTAATCGTATACAACTGCATTTTAACCTTTTATTTTAATATGATGAGAAAATGTAGTCGGTGATAACAATGGGTTTACAATTATTAAAAGAAGCTAGAGAAGAAAAGTATACACAAGCGGAAATTGCAGAAATACTTGGGGTTAAGAGAGGCACTTATGCCTCTTGGGAATGCGGAAGTGATATTATTCCGGCAAAGCAGATTTATACTTTGGGCAACATTTATAAGATGTCAACTGATTATTTACTTGGAATAAGTCCAGTTAACAGGAAAATAAAAGGTAATGAACTTAATTTGGATTTAATTGGTCAAAGGTTATTTTTAATTAGGAAAAATCTTAGAATGTCGCAACTAAAGATTGCCGAAAGCATTGGGATTAATCAGTCGACTTGGTGGGCGTATGAAAAAGGTAAAAATTTAATTACGACTAGTACTTTGGTAGCTTTAGCTAAAAGATATGGCTACTCTACTGATTATATTTTAGGAAGATGTAAGGATAAGTTTATAAAAGAAAAAAGTAAGGTTTGATTCTTACTTTATGTTATTACTTAAGAATTTATGCAAATTGGGAATAGTATTCCTAATTTGCATATTTTTTAGGCACATGGATTTATATTTATATCTGGGTTATACATTCTAACTACTCCACTATATTTTTCATATAACCGTTTATAATCCGGGTTATAGCTTTCATTCATTTGGCTAAATGGAATTACTTTAAAGTCTGTCCAGCTACTACCTTTTTTATAATAATTATATAAAAGTTCATTATTTAGGTTTTCAAGTTTTATTTCACTTTGACCATTTTTAGTGGTTTTAACAACATCGACTGAGGTCATAAGTTCAACTATAGTATTATAGTCATTACTGGTAGTTTGTGCAGATATAAAGTTTCCGAGTGAATAAATAACTAAGGTATTACCAATATAAGTTATCGGTTCAATAACGTGAGGATGTGTGCCAATTATGATATCAACGCCTAAACTTGATAAATATTCGGCTTCTCTTTTTTGTTCGTCGGTTGGTTCTGAACGATATTCAGTTCCCCAGTGCATAGAAACTATTAATAGGTCGACTTTGTCTCTGACTTTTTCAATGTCGGCTTTGGCTTTTTCATCACTATAAAGATTTACTAAATAAGGTTTATCTTGAGGAACAGATATACCATTGGTGCCATAAGTATAGGCAAGTAAGGCATATTTGATACCGTTTTTTTCTTTTACCTGGATGTTATCCGCATCTTCTCCAGAGCAGTAACTACCGGCTGTTAAAACATCTTTGGTTTTCCAGTAGTTGCAAGATGATTCAATAGCTTTAACTCCCTTATCCATTGTATGATTATTAGCCAGAGACACTAAATTAAATCCAGCATCAACCATGGCATCGCCAAATTCTTGTGGTGAATTAAAGGTTGGATAACTAGATAGTCCTAGTGAGGTTCCACCTAAAATACTTTCTTGATTATAAAAAGCTAAGTCATAATTTTGAACAATGGGTTTGATTAGTTCAAGCTGTGGCGAAAAATTATAAGTGCCATTTTGATAAGCATCATTATATAATGAGGAATGTAACAGAGCATCCCCAACCATAACTAAGCTTAATTTTTCTTCTTTAACTTTTTCTTTTTTTACTTCTTTGGTTTCTTTGATTTCTTTTGGATTTTCTTCTTTAAACAAATCATCTTTAACAATTAAATAACAAAGTACAGATAATATAATTACAAGTATTAAGACTAAAATGTAAAACTTACTTCTTTTCATTTTTTTATTTAAAAGTTACATGTTCCATTTTGTGATTCTACGTAATTTTTTAGAGTAACTTTTCCTTCTTCATTATTAACTGAACTAGTAAAATATGTACCATTTAAATCGTCAACTGTACTTTGTGATTGTTTTTTTCCGGCTAAGGTATATGAGGAAATCATGCCGTCTTTTAATTCAAAAATAGCTTCCTTACCATCGATTTCACAAGTATATGTTTCCCCTTTTGTACAACCGGTTAATAATAGTATTCCAAATAGTGGTATCAATAATTTTTTCATATTTTTTTCCTTTCTACATTAATGGAGCAAAGGCTTTGAGAATTTGTCTTTTTAGATTTTTAAGGAAAGATAATTTTTCGATGCCTTTTTTCTTAATTTTCCGAGATTCTTTTAAAGTTTTTTGAACGTCTTTTTTAATATTATGAATAGTACTTGAGGCATAGAGCCAAACGCCACATTCAAAGTGAAGATATAAACTTCTATAATCTAAGTTTACAGTTCCAACCGTTGCATATTCATCATCGACGACGAAGGTTTTTTCGTGAACAAAGCCTTTAGTAAATTCATAAATTTTAATACCGCCATCTATAAGCTGGTCATAGTAAGCTTTGGTTACTTCGTTGACAATTTTTTTATCAGGTATTCCTGGAGTGATTATTCTGACATCGACTCCTCTTTTAGCAGCGGTTGTTAAGGCAGTTATCATTTCGTTATCGATAATAAGATATGGCGTGGTTATATAAATATAGCGATTGGCTTTATTTATCAGGTTTAAATAAATAGTTTCACCAACTGCTTCGTGGTCCCAAGGATTATCTTCATATGGGATTATATAGCCATCGGACGGGGTTGTATATATAAGCTCATGTGGGGGCTCATAATCTTTATAGTTTTCACTTGTTCCAGTGACAAAATCCCACATTTCTAAAAACATAGTCGTAAAATTCCAAGCAGCAGCACCTTCTAGCATAATGCCATTATCTTTCCAATAGCCAAATCTGACTTCTTTATTCATATATTCGTCAGCTAAGTTAATTCCACCTGTGAAACAGGTTAAACCATCAATAACAGCGATTTTACGGTGGTCACGATTATTAAAACGTGAACGAAGGCGTGGAATAAATTTGTTGAAAACAACAGTTTTAATTCCAAGTTTGTTTAATTTTTTTTCGTAGTGATTAGGTAATGTGACAATACAGCCGAGGTCATCATAGATAAGTCTAACATCAACGCCTTCTGCTACTTTTTCTTTTAATACTTCTAATATATTATTCCACATATAACCTTCTTTTATAATAAAGTATTCGAGAAAGATATATTTATGGGCTTTTTTTAAGGCAGTTATTAGTTTTTCAAAATAAATTGTGCCACTTTCTAGATAAGTAGTTTTGGTATGTTTACAAACAGTTGATGGCGAGTAATCACATATGTATTTAGCTTGATTATGAGCTGAAATACTTTCGTAGCGAAGTTCTTCCATAACAAGGTCTTTTGATTTTCTATTTTCAATGCCTTTATAGTATATAGCGCGTAATTTGTTTTTTTCACGGTTACTTAGTTGATTCATTCCAAATATTAAATACAGGATAAGGCCAAATATTGGAAGTCCCATGATAGGTATTAACCAAGCTATTTTATATCCTGGGTTAGACCGACCATTAATTATATATATAGCCATAGCAAAGCTTAAAATCATACTTAAAATATAAAAATGAACGAAATATTTATTGTATTTTAAGATTATAAAAACGATTAAAGCTATTTGGAGAATCATTAACAAGGGAATTAAAAATATACGATGGGTAATTAATTTTACGAATTTTTTGAATAGTTTTGTCATGTTATCTCCACCTTTATACTTAGATTATACCTTATTTTATTATGTTTTACAACGGTTAAGAAATCTTACATAAATGTAATTTGAACTTTTAAGTTTTACTTGATATACTAGTGTTATAAAATAATTTTTTGATGAGGTTTTGTATGGAAAAGAAAGAAGTATTTGCCAAAGGTTTAGGTTTTAAAAAACTATTTTGGCTATTTATGTTCGGTTGTTTATTTGGATGTGTTTTCGAAATGGTTTATCACTTTATAAATCATGGAGATTGGGTTAGCCGACAAGGAGTTATTTATGGACCATTAAATCCAGTTTATGGGTTTGGGGTAGTAATTATTACGGTATTTTTAGCAAAGATTAAAAATCCTTGGTTAATATTTATTGGAGGAATGCTACTTGGTGGTGGATGCGAATATATATGTTCTTTATTTCAGGAAACTTTTTTTGGAACTGTTTCTTGGAATTATTCGAACAAGTTTTTGAATTTTCATGGACGAACTAGTTTATTTTATATGCTGGTTTGGGGAATACTCGCTATCGCTTATATTAAATTAATTTATCCTTTATTAGTTAAATTAATCGAAAAGATTCCAGTTAGAATCGGAAATGTTTTAACCGTTATTTTAGGAATTTTTATGGTTGTTAATTTATCTATTTCAATGACAGCTTGTCTGCGAAAAGAAGAGAGAAATCAAGGAATTCCTGCTAGTAATTCGTTTGAAGTTTTTTTAGATAAAAAATATCCAGATAAAAGACTAGATGAAATTTTTGAGAACTCAAAAAAAGTATCATAAAATGTTTTACATCATTTATGATACTTTTATTTTAAATTAACAAATGTTTTGCCTTTATAATCGTCTTCAGTGACGTTGGCTTTATCAACATCGTTACATTCAATAGTAAATATGGCGTCTTCTGGTACTACTCCCCTAAGCTTTAAATCCTGAATGATTTCTTGACATGTTTCTTCATCCATTTTACTTGCATTGAAAAGAACGTAGTTATTACCACCTTGCCATATCCAAAAGTAGTCAGCTGAAGGATTAATAGCTAAGAGGTATTCCTTTTTTTCTTCGGAAATATTTCCGGATGTTCCAGCACCATAATACTCTTCATCCATTGGAATGGCGATGTATTCAAAGTATTCATCAGGTGTCATTTTTAAAATATCGGGTTCTGATGGTTTATTTAATGGTATTCCATCACTTTGAACTACTGGTAATGGAACATTGTTTTTCTCTAAATATGGGAAAACTTGCTCATTAACATTTTGATTTTGCTGTTCACTTTCTGGATGAAGCAAATTATCAATATCAACAACTAAAGCTAGACCTAAAGCAGTACTTATTCCAACGACAGCCAATGAATATTTAACATTTTTAGTCAGTTTATATATTTTTGAATTTTTTTCCATACAAATTTCTCCTCTGCTTTATGTATTATAGCAGATTTTTTGAAAATGTAAAATTATTCACTTAGGGTTATTTGAACAGTGTTACCATTAACCATATCCCCGGCTTTTATACTTTGGTTTGTAACATGGCCATAGTCTGTTAGTTCATAGTTAATATTTAAAGCTTTCATCAAATATATTGCTTCTGATCTAGTATATCCTGTAAGGTCTGGCATAATGCCTTCTCCACCATTAGTGATTAGGAAAACTTTGTCATAGGATAATACTTTTTCACCAGCGTTTGGATACTGGCTAATTATTTTGTCTCCATTACCGATAATAACTGTTTGAATGTTACTTGTGGCTAAAGAGGCAGCAACGTCTTTAGTATATTTGTTAGTGTATGAATCTAAGGTTACAGATGTTACTGAACTATTATTTTGAGTAACGCTTGTAAACATATTTTTGTATTTAGCTATGTTTTGCATAAGTCTTGTGATACTGCCGCTTAAAACTGATGAGGAACCAACGTTTGGTCTTCTAACTGCGGCATAGATGATAATTTGAGGGTCATCTTTGGGATACATTCCAGCAAATGAATAAATATAAGCGTTGTCACCAGTTAAATAACCACCTGTTTTTTCATTATAAATTTGGCTGGTTCCGGTTTTACCGATGACATCAAAACCATCTATTTTATATCTTTTTCCGGTTGCTTCAGGGTCATCAGAGTTGACAACGTTATACATTAAATCTTTTATTTTATCAACGGTTTCCTGTTTGATTAGACGGTTTGTCTTTTCGACTTTACGTTTGTATACTGTTTTTCCAGTGTTTGGATTGACTATTTTTTTAACGACGTGTGGAGTTACTTCTCTACCGTCGTTAGCAATCATTGAAAGGGCTTTTAAGTGTTGGACGGCAGTTGTATTGATACCTTGACCAAAGGCGGCATTGGCAATTTCAACTGGATATTTAAATCCGAGGTTGCCAGATGATTCTTTGGACATGTCAATTCCAGTTGGCTGGCCAAAGCCGTATTTTTTAAAGCAGGCTTTGAGGTCGTCACCATTTATAAATTCATTGACCATAGTACTTACACCAACGTTAGAAGAGTATTCAAATCCTTTATCGAAAGTAATATCACCCCATCCGACATTATTCCAGTCTCTAATTGTTGCATCGGCTATTTGAATACTTCCGGATTTAAATGTATCTGCCCCGTTATATGTTCCTTTTTCTATGGCACACATATAAGTATAGATTTTCATAGTTGAACCTGGTTCAAAAACTTTAGTTACAAGCGGATTTTCATAACTTTTTATATCTCTGATATTAGGGTTAAATGATGGTGAAGCAGATGAGGCTAAAATATCTCCTGTTTTAGCGTCCATAACTTCAATTAAGACCCATTCAGGTTCATATTCACTTTCTATGGCTTTTATTTCGGTTTCAACGAATCTTTGAATGCCAGAGTCTATGGTTAGATATATATTATTACCATCAATGGCGTCGATTTTTTCTTCTTTGGTATCAGGTATTTTGTAACCAAAACGATCTTGTTGATATCTTTGATAGCCATCTGTACCTTTTAATTCATCATTGAATTTAGACTCTATTCCAAGTTCGCCATCAATTGTTGTAACTAATTTACCAGTTTTATCAGTATATTCGTTTGATTTGGCATAACCAACTATATATGAGGCAAAATCACCATTTGGATAATAGCGGCTATAGCTTTCTTCAAGGTCGATGCCTGGAAGGTTTAATTTTTTGATTTCAGCTTTTTTTAGTTCACTTAAGTTACGACCGACTGTTCCAAATTCGACTTGATATTTTCCTTGGTCTTTTCCTTTTTGCATGATTTGTCTAAGGTTTTCGGCATCGGTTCCTAAAATTGGAGCAAGAGCTTCAGCAGTTTTATCAATGTCTTTAACGTGATTTATTTGGGTTTTAGTACTCCTACTTTTATCTAGATAAGCAATCAAAGTATATGAAGTAACATTATTGGCTAAAATATTGCCCGAGTTATCATAAATTGTTCCTCTATTAGCTTTTAAAACTTTAGAAACAGTATTACGGTTAGAAGCGAATGTTTGAATGTTTCGGCCGTTGATACTCGGTGATAAAGCAATAAAACAATATCTAGAGAATATAATAATGATGATAACTAAAAAAACAAGAAAAACTTTTCTTGGATATTTCCAGTCGTTTACTTTATTTGCTTTCTTGTTCATAAGATCACCTCGTTATTTATCAATAACGACAATATTTTCGTTATTATAAGCAAGTCCCATTTCGTTTACTACTTCTTTGACGTTTTCAAATGATGTTAGTTCATTTACTTGCATTGTTAAACTTTCGTTAGTTTTTTCTTGGGTATCTATTTTATAGTTTTTTTCTTCAATACTCATCTTAAGTTCGCCAACCATTGCCCCACAGAATATTTTAACACCTAACATTACGACAAAGGCAAGGCAAGCGTAAAAATAGAGAAATTTTTCGCCTTTAGTTATTCTAGCTTTTTTCTTTTTGTTTCTAGCCATACCCTTATCTCCTTTCAATAACGCGAAGCCTTGAGCTTCTTGAACGTTTGTTTTTATTTATTTCAGTATCTGTTGGACTAATGTTTGCGATTAATTTGTATTTTGGTTCATATTCTTTGGGAATCATTGGTAATTTTTTTAATTCAGGGGGGATTTTAGTATATTTATTAAATATTTGTTTACATATTCTATCTTCTAGGGAATGGAATGTAATAACGCAAACTCGGCCACCTGGTTTAATTATTTCTAAGGCGTCTGTTAAAGCTTTTTCAAAAACATTTAATTCATCGTTGACTTCAATTCTGATAGCTTGAAATGTTTTTCTAGCGGGATGTGATTTATTGCGATATTTTTCAGGAACGCTTTCTTTAATTATTTCAGCAAGTTCAAGAGTTGTTTCGATTGGCCGATTATTTACTATTGCTTTGGCAATACTTCCGGCGTATTTTTCTTCACCATATTTTAATAAAATCTCTTTTAATCTTTCATATGGGTAATCATTAACTACCTCGTAGGCACTTAATTTTTGTTCCTGGTTCATACGCATATCCAATTTAGCGTCTTTATGATAGCTAAATCCCCTTTCGGCTTCATCTAATTGAGGTGATGATACACCCAAATCAAAGAGGATGCCATCAGGATGAATGTTTCTCTTTTCCATTTCAGTTTTTAGGTTTACAAAGTTAGTATGAATTATTTCGTAATTATTTGATATTTCACTTAAACGTTTGTTTGCTGATTCGATGGCTTCTTCATCTTGGTCGAAGGCATATAGGTATCCTTTTTTTATTCTTTTAAGAATTTCACTACTATGACCACCATAACCTAAGGTACAGTCGACTATAATACTATTTTCGTTTAAGTTTAGATTATCAATACTTTCTTTCAATAAAACACTTTCATGCATATACTTCACACCTAATCTGTTTCAGAAAAGAGACTGTCGGCAATTTCAGAAAAACTATCTTCATTTTCAGTTATAAATGAATCCCATTTTTCTGCACTCCAAACTTCGACTCTATTACCAACGCCTATGATAACACAATCTTTGTTAATGCCCGCATATTTAATAAGTGGGGATGGAATATTAACGCGTCCTTGTTTATCAAATTCGTTAGCTTCGGCACCAGAGAGGAAAAATCGCATGAAATTTCTAGCATTTTTAACATTTGGAAGAGTTTCATATTTTTTTATGATATTATTCCAGGTTTCTTTAGGGTAGATGAATAAACAACCATCTAAACCTCTGGTTATTATAAATTCTTCACCTAATTCATACCTTATTTTAGAAGGAATAGTTAACCTTCCTTTATCATCGATAGTATGATGGTATTCACCCATGAACATAATATCACCACTTTTCCCCACTCTGATACATTTTATACCACTATTTTACTATTCCTTGTAATTTTTGTAAATAGTTTGGGCTTTTTTTTAAGAGTTTTTGCTTATATTTTACATTTTTAGATAAGAAAAAACTCTGAATTTTAATCAGAGTTATTCAACTAACACTGTCCGGTGGTTACAGATGATACTCCACTTCCATCAAAAATTGCGTTTATGTTTGCCTGAGTTGTTATCCAATTTGGTCCGACATATATTTTTTGAAGTTTTGGAGAAGCACCAAACATCCAATTCATACTTGTTACTTTTCTTGTGTTAAACGAACATAAATTTAATTCGGTTAAATTCTTACTATAAGCAAACATATGATACATTGTTGTTACGTTATTTGTATCAAAATTTTCTAATCCTTTTATTTCAGGTACATTACTACATGAAAACATATTGTTCATATCTGTTACTTTGGACGTATTAAAATTACTGACATCTAATTCTTTTAAATTACTAATTAAACACTCACCATTTTCATTACCATACCACATACTGAACATAGCAGCCATATTTGTAACATTACTTGTGTCAAAATTACTTAAATCTAATTCTGTCAAACTTGTACAACAATCAAACATTTGCTCCATGTCTGTTACTTTACTTGTATTAAAATTACTAACATCTAATGTTTCTAAACCTTTGCAGCCAGTAAACATATGATACATTGTTGTTACGTTAGATGTATTAAAGTCACTAACATCTAATTCTTTTAACTCACTAAGCCCCGCAAACATACTTCTCATATTTTGAACATTGTCAGTAATAAAATTATTCCCAAATTTAATATGTTCAAGTTTGTTTTCAGCAAAATTATCTTGTATAGAATCCCACATACTAAATAAATCACTCATGTCAGTTACATTACTCGTATCTAAAGAACTTAAATCAATTGACTTTAAATTAGTGCAGCACCTAAACATCCAAGCCATATTAGTCGCATTACTTGTATCATAATTATTATCGAAATTTATTTCTTTAACTCCTCTAAAATTATAAAATACTTTGCTACTGTCTTCATTAGCTATTACTTTCCCTTTGGCTCCAATATACAAATCATATTTTGATGAATCACTTGAATTTGGTACTACCCAAGCTTTTACGTTTCCTTTTTCTTTATCTTCGGATACATTCCAGCTTTCTACCACATTTTCCGGTACATTATTGTTATTTAAAAATGTTATGCTCACTATATTCTGTTTATAAAAGTCAGAATGAAAATCGGTTTGACTATTTTCATCCCACTCTTGAATTACTCTAGTTCCTTCTAAAATATTTCCTTTAACATGTAAACTAATATTTGTCGAAAAAGCTGCATATCCGGCTGTTATAATAAATAATAAACAAAATGCGGATAAAATTATTATTTTATTTAGTTTCTTTCTTCTATGTCTTCCTATTCTTCTCATATATAAATCACCTATTTTTATGTACAATTTTATTGTACACCCCCCCCCCCCAGAAAAATCAAGCTTTCAGGGGGACTAATTTTTATGTGAAAAATGCGTCATTTTATGAGGGGGAGGGTTATGTTTAGTGTAAATGAATTTATATTTTTTATTTAATTACTTTTTATAATATAGTTAGGTTAATAAATGCAAAAAAGAAGTCATTTGACTTCTTAGTAAATAAGATATGAACCTAATAAAATAGCTAATAAAATATAAAGAACTAAAATTATAAGATAACTATTATTTGAACCAGTAGTTACAGGTCCATTACATGAATTATTACAAGCCATGATTTATCCCCTTTCTAGGAGCTTAAATATATGCTCCAAGTATGATTATTAATAATATAAATAAAACTAATACAATAGCAGCTGCACTTGTTCCTGTATTACACATATAAATCATCCTCCTTTTTGTCTTTTCACATTATTTTATGGAAATTTTGAAAATAGGTGCCAGTTTTGGTTAAAAAAACGTGAAAAATGTTGTTTTTTCTTTAAAAATTTGTTAAGATTGTTAATGATGAAAGGAAGATAAATGTGAATAAAAAAATTTTTGTTATAGGTGCGCTGGCATTAACTTCTCTATTAGTTGGATGTGGTAATGAAGCCACTTTAAAAAATGGCGAAGAAGTTGTTGCAAAACTGGATGGTAAAACTATTACTGCCGAAGATTTTTATAATGAATTAAAAGAACAAGGTGGTTCTATTACTTTGACTAACATGGTCGATGAATTCATTTTAAATAAGGAATACAAGACAGATGAAGATGCTGAAACTTATGCCGAGTCACAACTTGAATCATACAAATCATCATATGAAAGTTATGGAATGGACTTTAATGAAGCTTTAAAACAAGCTAATTATGATGGAGAAGATGATTTTAAAAATTCATTAATTTTAGATTATAAAAAACAAACAGCAACTGAAGATTATATTAAAGACAATTTAAAAGATAGTGAGATTAAAGATTACTACGATAAAAATATTTTTGGTGATATCGAAGTTAGACATATTTTAATTAGTCCAAATACTAATGATGATATGACTGATAAAGAAAAGGATGAAGCTGAAAAGAAAGCTAAAAAGGAAGCTGAAGATATTATTAAAAAATTAAATGATGGTGAAAAATTTAGTAAACTTGCCAAAGAGTATTCTGATGATGAAGGTACTGCTTCTAATGGTGGTAAACTTACAGCAACTTATGGTTCTGTTGTAGATGAGTTCTGGAATGCAGCTAATAAGCTTAAAGATAAAACTTATACGAAGGAACCTGTTAAAACGGAATATGGTTATCATATAATTTATAGAATTAAACAAGATGAAAAGCCATCACTTGATAAAGTTCGTGATGACATTATTGATAAATTAGTTGAACAAAAGAAAAATGAAGATTCATCTTTACAAACAAAAGCTTTAGTAGCACTTAGAAAAAAATATAATTTAGATATTACAGATGATACTTTAAAGAAAGAATATAACGATTCTGTAGATACGGCTTTAGAAGCTGCACAATCTAATAATTCTAATAGTAATTCTAATAGTAATTCTAGCAGTGCAAATTAAAAGGGACTAATTTTATAGTTCCTTTTTTTGTCCTTCTTTTTCGAGAATAAAGTTATCTAATTCTGATGAGGTTGGCATTCCAGCTTGAGCTGATTTAACTCCTATTTTCATAGCTGAAGCATAGGTTGCTCTTTTTAGGGCATCATATAGATTTAAGCCTTTGGTAAGATTAGCCGCTAAGTTCCCAGCTAAGGTGTCCCCTGCTCCAACTGTATCAACTACTTCTGTTTCAATGGCGGGCATTCTAACTATTTGCGTTCCATCATAATAAATTAAGCCATCTTTCCCAAGGGTAACAATTAATTTTCTTGGATATTTTTTGACACAGGATTCAATATCATCTGTTTGAAATATTGTTTCACATTCTTTTTTATTACAAGTAATTATAGATATTTTATTTATTAGTTCAATATTTTCTGGATCTGTTATAGATAGTTTTGCCGGACGACATGGAGTTAACATTAACATTTTATGATTTTCATAGCAAAAATTAATTAATTTCTCAGTAACATCTTTATTTACTTTTAACTGGCAAACAATTATTTTAGAGTTTAGGAGTAAATCTTGGTATGTATCTATCATATCCGGAGTAAAGTTTTTAATTGCCCCATTATGGCTTTCTATTTCATTATCTTTATCAATATTGCGGATTTTAATAATGGAATAATCATTTTCGACGTTTTCATCCTCTTCAACACCTATAGTACTTACATCGTTATCTTCTAGATTTTGAATAATATTTCTGCCTATATCATCTTTGCTTACTCTTGATATCATTACCGTTTTTGCACCAGCTCGAGAAGCAGCTACTGCTTGATTTGAACCTTTACCACCTGGTACACATTCATTCGGAACGTTTTCATAAGTTCCATCTTCTTTTTGATAATATATTAAATCTAAAGAACAGCCTCCTAATACACATATATCAAATTTCATTTTTTACTCCTTCATATACTTTTAGATTCGATAAATCTGTTTATTTCTTCTATAGTAAATCCTTTACTATAAAGTTTAGCTTTTAATTTTTGTTTAAAATTTTTATCTTTTTTCTTTATTTGCTTTTGATAGATTTTTTCCATTTCATCTGTTAAATCTTTTTTGGGAAAAGAATAACTTTCAAGATTTAACATAGCTTGTTCTTTGGAATATCCTTGATTTACTAAATAATTTAATATTTTTTGTTTTAGCATAGTAATGGTATCTTTAGTGTTTGCCTTGGCCTTTTTAGTGATTATTTTATCAATATGGCTTTTGACTATTTCTTCATCAATGTTAGAAATTGCTTCATTAATATAATCGTCTTGTATGTGCATATGTTTTAAATTTTTGACTATTTTTTCAGGCCCATCTAAGCTTAGATTTATTTTATCGTTGGTATAAGCTTTGGCAAAATTTCGATCATTGATAAGCCCAATTTCTTTTAAATTTTCTAGCATTTTTTGTTTATCTTGAGCTGTTATTTCAGTTTTGGTTAAATATTCTTCTATTTCATATTCACTTCTAAGTCTAGTGCTTATAAGTTTTAAAACTTTATTATATATTTGATAGTAATTGTTATCACTATATATTTTTTCTAGTAGCTTTTTGTCAATTCTTTTTGAAAAGAGTAAGTTGTTATTTAAAATAACATCATCATAAGTTGTAATTATTTCACCACTGTCTAATACTAATTTATATTTAGATCCAGTTTTTGATATTTTCGTTATTTTCATAAATCGGTCCTTTCAAGTTTTATTCTAACATATTTTCTTTA
The DNA here is from genome assembly GCA_944358545.1 of uncultured Bacilli bacterium. Classification (GTDB taxonomy): domain Bacteria; phylum Bacillota_I; class Bacilli_A; order RF39; family UBA660; genus Coprosoma. The sequence continues at coordinate 30,585 of CALVRJ010000007.1, forward strand.
TAATAAAAAGACCTTAGTGGCCTTTTAGAACTTAACTTGTGGTGTTTCTTTTTCAGCTTCTGTTGCTTCAAAGAATTCTTCAGGTTTGAAGTTAAAGATTGAAGCGACAATATTTGAAGGGAACATTTCTAATTTGTTCTTGTAAACTAAAACACTATCATTGTAAAATTGACGAGCATAAGCAATTTTATCTTCGGTTTCTTTTAGATTATTTTGTAAATCTAAGAAATTAGTATTAGCTTTTAAGTCAGGATAGTTTTCAGCTACTGCAAACAGATGATTTAAAGCATCTGTAAGCATATTAGCACTTTTGATTTCTTCTCCCGGTGTTTTAGCACTGACTGCACTATTACGAGCTGAGATAACGGCGTCTAAGGTTTCTTTTTCATGTGTTGCGTATCCCTTTACTGTCTCAACTAAGTTAGGAATTAAATCGTTACGTCTTTTTAGTAAAACATCAATTTGAGACCATTGATCTTTGACTTTATTTCTTAAGTTTACAAGTGAGTTATATGAGCCAATAACGAATAATACTAAAAGAACGACAATAACACCAACAATAATTAAAGCTACTATCATTTTATTTCCTCCATTCTTCTTTAATTATACACTACTTTGTGAAAAAAATATAGTTCTATATTTTTTATTTGACATATAGTTATCAATTTAACGATGTCTACCTCTAGAAATATTGTTTTCATTATGATACGGATAATCAAAAGGCATATCTGGGATATCATCTTGATAGGCACTTGTTAGAACTGGTTTTTCATCACCAAGTGGCATATCTGGAATATCATCTTGATAGGCACTTGTTAGAACTGGTTTTTCATCACCAAGTGGCATATCTGGAATATCATCTTGATAGGCACTTGTTGGAACTGGTTTTTCATCACCAAGTGGCTTATCATCTTGATAGGCACTTGTTGGAACTGGTTTTTCATCACCAAGTGGCATATCTGGTAATTCGGGAATACTTTTACCATTTAAATCTAAAGCATTTTGATTTAAGAATTCTTCACAACGTTTTATATTTTCTTTTAAAGTATCTTTTTGAATATTATATTGTTCTCTATTTTCCCCTACTTCTATTACTTTAGGGTTCATTAAAGCTGTAGCTAAATTATAATAATTTTCGATATCGTTAGAGTTTAAAATTTTTGATGATAAATCGTAATATTTATTCCAATTAGGATAATCTATAAAATGCCTTTGTAAATTATAAAGAGCTTCATTTAATAATTTTTTAAATATTTCTAATTGAGTTTCATTTAAATTTTCCATCTATTTATTCCTTTCTATATTTATTATATCATTTTTTATTTATTTTTTTTGTTTTTAGAATAGTTTTTAACTTTATTTTACATAATAAAATTGAAAGGACTGATTTAATGATTAGACAACATGTACTAAGTAATTTTAAGAATGCGGAAGCAAAAGATTTTAAAGATTCGATTTGTATGAGTATTAAAGATGGCGATGAAGAGGCACTTCCAGGACTTGGAGTTTTATTCGAATGTTTATGGAAAAATTCTTCCGACAAAGATAAGGAAAATATTTTAAATATTCTTGTTTCGGCAACAAAAAAATTGTAAGTTTTTTCTTACAATTTTTTAGTAACAAGCAACAGGGGATGTGGCTTCAGGTTTATTAAATTTCTCACCACTATAAGTTACTTGATAATTTGTTCCAGAAGCGGCAGCTCCATTGTTACATGCATCAGATGTAGTGGCAAATGTAAATACACCATCGGCAAAATTAAAGCTTGCAGGGTTTAAATTAGTATTATTGATAGGTGTATTATTACCGTTTTGAGTAAAGGCATTATCTTTGATTTTAAGTTTTTCTAATTCATTTTTTAAATTATATATAGTATTTCCTTCACTATTAATAACAACGACATTAGCTTGATTATTATTAGTATCTAAAACAAACAATTTATTGTCAAATACGCCAAATTTCAATAGTGTTACATTATCTATTTTTTGAATTACTCGGCGATTATTAACGATAAATCCAGCTTTAGGTTGTCCTTTATCAGAGTAAATGACGCTTAAGGTTAATGGTGTACCATTTAAAACAACATCATTAATATCGTATCTTGTGTACCCACCTTCACATCCAGCATAGGTTAAAGCGTTATATTGTTCTAAGCTAACAGAAAAGATACATTGTGACGAAACGTTTGGATATGGATTGATATCCACTTTAGTTTCATTATGCTCAGTAACTTCCTCAGTTTCTTTGGGAGTATTATTTATAACGACATATCCTAGTGCGATAATAAGAATTAGAACTACTACTAGCAAAATATAAATCAAAATAATTTTACTTTTTTCCCCTTTCATTATTCTTCACCTCTATGTTTCATGATAGCATATTTTAGAAAAAAAATACAGATATTTAATTTAACTTTTTAATGTTACTAGCAATTATCTGCATTTCATCATATCTTTTTTCAACTCTTCCTTTAACTTTAATAATATCGCCACGATTTAATTCTGGAGTGGCATTATATATTCTTGGAAAAACGACAATATCGATTTTAGAAAGTTCATCAGAGGCGGTTATAAACATCATTTTTTCATTCTTTTTCGTAGTTATTTCTTTAATTCGGTCAATGATGACAATTGTTTCAATTATTTTATCAAAATAGTCTTTGACATTTTTTAGCTCGATTAATTTTGTCTGTGATTTTAACTTATAAGCGGTTATCGGATGATTAGTGAAATAAAAGCCAAATGTTTCTAATTCATAGTTCATAAGTTCACTAGAAGTGTATTCGCTTTTTAGCTCTAATTCAGGTTTTAAGCTTTCATTTAAAAGACTACCGATTTCAGCATAATTTAAAATTATTTCAAGGCTTTCGATTAAGGTTCTTTTATTGATACCAAATGAGTTAAAAGAACCAGATAAAATTAATGATTCAATGGTTTTTTCGTTAACAGCATTTTTATAGCAACGGCAGACAAAGTCAAATATATCTTTAAACTTGCCTTTTTCTCTTTCTTCGATAATTTGCCGAGCAGAGGCATTACCAACGTTTTTGATATTAGTTAAAGGGTAAATTATTTGGTTATCTACTATTTCATAATCTAAAGAGCTTTTATTAATATCTGGTGGGGATACGAATATTTTTTTATTTTTACATTCATAAATATATTCTTTAGTTTTGGTTTCACTATTAATAGCTAATGATAAGAGGTTTTTCATAAATATTTTAGGATAGTGGGCTTTTAAATAGGCCATTCTATAAGATATCATGGCATAAGCCACAGAGTGGGAACGATTAAATCCATAATCGGCAAATCTAAAAATTAAATCATACACTTCGGTAGCTAGACTTTCACTATAGCCTTTTTTTAGACAACCACTGATAAAGTGGTCTTTTTCTTTTAAAAGAATATCTTCTTTTTTCTTACTCATCGCTCTTCTTAGAAGATCAGCTTCAGCAAATGAATATCCAGCCATAACGTTCGCTATTTGCATAATCTGTTCTTGGTAGATAATAATACCATATGTCGGTTTTAAGATTTTTTCAAGGTCAGGATGGAGATAAGTTATTTTTTCCTTTCCATGTCTTCTTTTAACATAGGTATTTATGCTGTGCATAGGTCCGGGACGGAATAAGGCTAAAGCGGCAACAATGTCTTCAAAGTTTTGAGGTTTTAATTTTCTTAAAAATTGCACCATTCCTGGCGATTCAAATTGGAAAATACCGACCGTGTCAACATTATAAAAAATATTTAAGGCTTCTTTGTCACCTTCTGGGATGGTATCGAATGATAGGTCTTTAATGCCATTTAAAATATTGGCAATTACCGTAAGATTTCGAAGACCAAGAAAATCCATTTTTAAAAGGCCGATATCTTCTAAATAATCTTTATCGTATTCAGTGGCATACATACCGTTTAAGGTTTTATCTAGAGGCACAAAGTTATCTAGTTTATCTTTAGACATAACAATTCCAGCAGCATGAAGTGATGTATGACGTTTTAATCCTTCAAATTTAGAGGCAATTTGATATATTTTTTTGAATTCGGGGTTAACATTTAAAAAGTTTTGAACTTTTGTATTTTTTAAATTTTCTTTTAGCGATAAGTTAGCATCCATATATTTAGTTAAAATATCACTTTTTTTAGGGTCAATATTAAAGATTCGAGCAACGTCTTTAATAGCTTGTTTAGCTGCTAAAGTACCGAAGGTTACAATTAAAGCAACATTTTTACGGCCATATTTATTTACGCAATAGTTTATAACTTCTTCTCTTTTAGTATCTTCAAAGTCAACATCAATATCGGGCATGGTAACTCTTTCGGGATTTAAGAATCTTTCAAATAAAAGATTATATTTTAAGGGGTCTATAGTGGTAATTCCAAGGCAGTAAGCGACTAGAGAACCGGCCGCACTTCCCCTACCTGGACCAACTAAGATATTATGGGTTTTGGCATAGTTAATGTAATCGGCTACGATAAGAAAGTAATTATTAAATCCCATTTTATTGATGACTTCTAGTTCATATTTTAATCTTATGGCGTATGCTTTGGGAGCATAGGCACCAAATATTTTTTTTAGGCCTTTAAGGCATTCTTTTTTTAGGTATGTATATGTATCTTCTTCAGTTTCATATATCGGAAGTAAGTCTTTATATTTTTGAATTTTTAAATTACAAAGATTTATTATTTTTTGATTATTTTCTTTATCTAATTCTTTTATAGGAAGCAATGATTTATTTTGAGGGTCTTCTATTTCATCAATTGTTTTACCTTCTTTGATTGCTTTTAAATATTTTAAGTATTTTTCGTCTTCTTTAGTTAGACAGAGCGTTTCTGGAATGTAGACTGTATTTGATGAATTTATTTTTGATTTTTCTAATTCAGTTTGATAACCAATAAAGAAATTTTCATATAATTTAACTAATTCATGATATCGTTTTCTTCCAGTATAAGGGAGAATGCATACTAGGTCAGATGAATATTTTGCTAAATCGGATGTTGTTAATTCTTGTTCTGATTTGATGGTTGTCAGTTTAATAAGGTTTTGATATCCTTGATAATTCTTGGCATACAAAAGTATTTTTTCAGGTATAGATACTTCGAGACCAATTATTGGTTTTATTTGATTTTGAAGGCATAAATTATAAAATTCTAAAGCTCCATACATATTATTGTCGGTAATTGCTAAAGCTTTTAGATTATTGTCTTTAGCTATTTTGATTAGGTCTTTAATTTTTATCATACTTGTAAGTAAATAGTTGGATGTTTTAACGTTTAATGGAGCGTACATATATTCACCTTCTTCTTTTTCTATTTTACTATTAAATGTAATTTTTTTAAAGGAAAAAATAAGTTTTTAGATTTATTTTAGTTGTTTTATTTTTTTATTTGATGGTCTGCTGGAAGCTTATGGAACTTTATTTGGTAAAATGATTTTACCTTCACTTTTTATATAGTTGAAATAAAATTTCATACCAACTTCGGTAATTTTATTATGTTTCTTAATAGCAATAAAATAGTTTTTTAACAAGGCAATAGTTGACATATTTTAAATATTATGGTAAAGTTGTAATCGATGTTTGACTTTAAGGAGGGATAAGATATGGCAAAAAAAGCAACTAATACGAAACCATTATTTGGAAATCGTCGTTCACATGCTTTAAATGCGACTAGACATGCTTTTAAGGCAAATTTACAAACTGTAAATATTGGTGGAAGACGTTATAGAGTATCAGCTAGAGAGCTTAGAACTCTTAAAAAAGTTTTAGGTTAATTAGTTTCCAGTTTAAAGACTGGTTTTTTTATATTAAAAAGTCATGAATGGGAGTAAATTCATGACTTTATTTTATTATGAAACTAATTCCAACTTTTTCGTTTTTAACGCTTACGTCATAATCTAATAAATGTAAGGTTTTTTTGACAATAGATAGTCCTAGGCCAAATTGGCCATTAATACCTTTTTTATAGGGAGTAAACATATCATTTAAAATATTTTCATCGATATTCGGACCATCGTTATAAAATGTGATTCGATGGTTTTTGACGGTTATTTTGACTTCTTTATTCGCATAGCGTGTAAAGTTACTTAATATATTATCGATGATGGCTTCCCACATATCTTGCGATCCGCGGAAAGTTGTTTTGGTATCGAGAATATCTATTTGCCATTTAACGTCAGTTCTCGTTAGTTTAAATTTCGATACGGACTCTTCAAGCATATCAACTATATTAATTGTTCCGCTTTTATAGTTTTCCATATCTTTAAAATATATCAATTTGTTTAAGTATAGTAAGGAGTGTACTTTTATTTCTAATTTATCTATTTCTTGTTTTATAATTTTTAAGCCTGTTTTTTCATCTTGAACGCCATCTTCGATTGCTTCTATATATGATTTTATAACGGTGAGAGGAGTTTTAAAATCATGTGAAATATTTTGATACATTTGATTTTTATATTCTTCTTGTTTATGGAGAGTAAGTTTCATTTCGTCGATAGCATTATTCAAGACTTTTAATTCGTCGTCTAACTTATAATCATATTTATCTACATAATTATCATTATCTAAATTATCAACTTTGTCTTTGAGGTGCTTGATTCTTTGGGCTAAAAGCTGACTCCACAAAGTTACTATGATAAGCATAAGTAACAAAGTAATAATGAGTACAGGAAATAAAGCTTCAAGAATATCGGCACGCATCGCACGAACGTAATCGTCGTTAGTAATGGAAACTTTATAACTTGTTCCATCTTTTTTACTACTGTAATAATAAGTCCTTTTGTTATATTCAAACTTACCATTATTAGATTTTATTTTTTTAAGTATTTGTTTAGCTGGAAGATCAATAACTTTATTTAGGTTATTAGATGAGGTCAAGTGATTATCTTGCTTATATATATAAGCTATATCCGTGTCGATTTTGCTTAGGTTTATATCATCCCGGACGACATCTAATGGAGTCTGTAAGTATAAATATATATTTTTTTCATAAAACGGTATTAGAATTTTTGGAAGAATTATTGCCATGCTTACGTAAATAAGGACAAACATAATACAGACAATAGTTAAGATTTGCCGGTAAAGGTTGTGTTTTAATTTCATGACAGACGATATCCAAATCCATAGATGGTTTTGAGTCTTAGTTTAGACATTTTCTTCCGAAGTCTGCGTACTAAGTCGTCTACTACTCTATCACTACCGAAATAATCATCTCCCCAAACGGTTTCTAATATATGATTACGACTGAACGATTTGTTTTTATTTTGAACAAACATGATAAGCAAGTCAAATTCGAGAGTTGTGAGAGAGAGTTCCTTATTTTTTTCTTTGACTATGCGTTTATCAACATCAATTTCGTAATCTTCATATTTTATTATTTCCGATTCATTACTATAGGCTCTTTTGATTAAGTTATTTACTCTAAGAACTAATTCTTTGGGAGAATATGGCTTAGTAACGTAATCATCACTTCCTAATTCTAAGCCAATGATTTTATCTAAATCTTGATCACGAGCAGAGGTAAATATAACGGGAACGTTGTCATTTTCGCGGATGGCTTTGATAATATCGTAGCCACTTATGTTATCACCAAGCATGATGTCTAAAATCCATAAATGAACTTTATCGGCAGCATGTTTGATAGCTTCCTCCCCGCTATAATATTGATATACTTCATATCCGGCTCTTTCAAGATAAGATTTAATCAAATTATTTAAGTTCTGTTCATCTTCGACTAAACAAATTTTATACATTCTTATCGCCTCATTTATAAGTATACCACTATTTGCTTATTTATTCATATACCACTTCCCTTCTTTGAACCTTTATTTCTTGGTTCTGTAATAATCATACTAGATAATTGTGGATATATTTTGATAGAAATATGGGAAATTATGGTAAAGAAAAATTAACCTTATTTTGGTTAATTATTCTTTGAATTCAAATTCGAAGTCTAAGATTTTAACAGTGTCTCCTTCTTTAGCACCCATTTCCCTTAGTTCGTCATCAACTCCTAATTTTTTTAGTTTATTAGAAAATCTTAGGATGGCTTCATCAGTGTCTAACCTACTCATTTTAAAGAGTTTGATTATTTCATCACCAGTAATTACAAATGTATCATTTTCTTTAGTTATTTGATATGGTTTTTCTTCTTTGAATTTATATACTTTGTGAGATGAAAATTTCTTAGTGTCATAAAGGTTTGTTTTTGGAATGGTATCTAAAAGGTCAGCTAATTTATATATTACTTTATCTAGTCCTTCATTTTTAATAGCAGATATTTCAAATATTTCTTTATTTACTTTTTGCTTGAATTTTTCTAAATTTTCTTTGGCTTTTTCAGTATCCATTTTATTGGCAATAATGATTTGTGGTTTTTTTAAGAGGTTTTCATCGAATTTGTTTAATTCTTCGTTGATAACGTTATAGTCTTCGTACGGGTCATTGGCATAACCACTCATGTCGATTACATGGGCAATTACTCTAGTTCTTTCAATGTGTTTTAAGAATTTATCACCAAGTCCGGTTCCTTCTGAGGCGCCTTTGATTAATCCTGGAAGATCTGCAACGACGAAGCTTCTTCCATCACCCACTCTAACAACTCCAAGGTTTGGCCTTAAGGTTGTAAATGGATAATCAGCTATTTTAGGTTTAGAAGCGGAAATTTTAGAGATTATTGTAGATTTTCCAACGCTTGGCTTACCAACTAAGCCAACATCAGCTAGAAGTTTTAATTCTAATTTTACTTTTAGTTCTTCCCCTGGTTCACCGTTTTCAGCATATTTTGGAGCAGGATTTGATTGAGTGGCAAAAGCCATATTACCGCGGCCACCTCGGCCACCTTTGGCAGCAATTACTTCGTCACCATTATTTACAAGGTCAGCAATTATTTCTCCGGTATCTAAATTGGTAATAGTTGTCCCCATTGGAACTTTTAAGACGACGTCTTCAGCAGCTTTACCATGCATTCCTTTACCAAGGCCATTACCACCATGTTTTCCTTTGATAAGTTTATTATAGCGAAAATCAACTAAGGTGTTTAAGCCAGAATCAGCTTTAAAGATAATATTTGCACCTCGGCCACCGTTGCCACCATAAGGACCGCCCATAGCGATGTATTTTTCTCGTCTAAAGGCTAGACATCCGTCACCACCATCACCTGCTTTTAATTCAACTATTGCTTCATCAACAAACATGTGCATCACCTAATGGTATTATACAATATAAGAGATTTTTGAGCAAGAAAAAAAGGATTATTCATCCCATCTTATGGTTGAGTCAGTAGAACCCCAAATTCGACCGACGCTGACTTCTGTATTGTCATATGGTATTTGACCATTTTCCATTTTCATAATAAATAGCATGCCATTATTACCATTAAAAGCTGTTTGGTCAATGGAGGTTATGTTGCTTTTGATAGTAATGTTTTTCAAGTTTTGATTTTGAAAAGCACTTGGGCCGATAGCGGTAATGTTAACTCCATAAATTGTTTCGGGAACTAAAACAGTTTTTTCACAAGAAGTAGAATAACCGGTTATAGTGTTTCCAGATACCGTAAAACACGACGGATCGGTTGTGATGGTTTGAACGTCATCTAAAGCACTTCTTCTTATTTTGTCATCAGTGAGTTTACGATTAGTCATAATGGTTAAGGAACCAAGAATTAATAGTAAAAACAAAGATAATATTCCATATAGTAAAGCCGATGTAACAAAACCATTTTTCTTCATATTAGGCCCCTCCTCTATTTTTAATTATACAATAGCTTTGGTTTAAAAACAAGTAGAATATAGAGTATTGGCCTAAACTTAAAATGGGTTGTATCATAAGTTATATTAGGTGATGTTTTGATGCGGGGAAATTGGTGGTTTGGGAGAGGAAAATGGTCAATTATTTTCTTTGGATGTTTGATTTTAATGTTTTATCAATTAATTCTTACTTTGATTTTACTGACAAGATTTAATGTATTTTTACTTTTATTCTTTTTCTTTTTATTTTTGTGGTCAGGTTTTAGACTTTTCTTTTAAAAGGTAGTCAGTTTTATAAATTTTATCTATAAGTTTACTTATTTGTTTACATTTTTCATATTCTATTCCATTTATGGGGATGATATCAGGAAGGCTTATTAAGATGTTTAGAAGTTCTTTTTCATCTGACATTAGAGGATAATGTTTTTCATATTCATGAAATATGGGTTCAAAATCAAAGTCTAGGGCATGATGGTTATATAAACGGTATAAGTCGATGACTGGACTATCTATTTTAGCTTTACGCCAACTTATCAAATAGGATGTTTCTTTCCTTAAAAAATGGTCTAGTGATAGATTTCCATGAATTATTACTTTTCTTATTTTCTTTTTTTCTTTTACTAGGGCGTGCCAATGTTCTAATCTTTCTTTGGTCTCGGAAATTGTTTCATATATTTTAGAAATATTTCTAGCAAGCAAATTTTCACTAGGACTCATATATACTTTACTTTCGGCGATGGTGATTAAATCGGTATAATAATCATAGAGATATTTTAAGTTATTATCTAGGTCTTCATATAATTGTTCAATATCCCCCATATTTATTTCAGTATAATGAGTTGTTTTACTATGAAGTAAGGCAATTAAATGAATTAAATCGAGAATTTTTTGTTCTTTAGGTATATTTAAATCGCTTATATATTTATAAATTTCAAAGTTTTCATCTGGCGATGATACTATTTCTGGAAGATAATCAAAGTTACGCGATTTTAAGTAGGTTAATATTTCTTTTTTTATTTTATCTTTTTTATAGACAAAAGTGCCATCACTAGTTTTAATAATGGTGGCTTTTCCTTTGTTTTCATAACTTTTAGCGTTTATTTTATATTTTTTTAACTCTTCTCTAAGCTGGGACAATTAACTTGTCTCCTATTTTTAAATCGTTGAGGTTATTATAAGTTTCCAATGATTCTTTGGTCGTATTATATTTTTCGATAATTGATTCAATAGTGTCGTTTTCAGTGACAATATGTACTTTATAGACGACATATCCTTCATTTTCATCCATATTATCAAATATGGATTTTACGGTTTCACTATTTGCGGATACGGCTTGAACTTCTTCAGACTTTTCAGACTCTTCTTTGGATGTAAGTTCCAACTGTTCGGTAACTGGGTCTTCTTTTTTTTCTATCTTTTTAGAATTTTTTTCATTCATTTCTCTTGCCTCCTTTTCTTCTAAATTATCAATTATTAAAGTGATACTTACAGACAATGTTTCATTATTTATAAGTTCGTAAAAGAAATCATTAATGTCAACTGTTGCTTTATCTAATTTATATCTGGAATCAATACTGATATCAAACGGTACTTCGAATTTGAATGGGTCAACGTTAGTACTTGTATCAGTTAGCTTATAATTACCACTAATAATAAAAGTTCCAGAGATTAAATTATTATTTATTTCATAAGTGTGTTCAAGAGAGATACTTCTAATTTCTGATACTTTAGTTTCAAACAAGATATCTCTTTTAAAAGGTACTATTTTTTCCATGTTTTCAATCCTCCTAGATAAATATATGTTTTGACTTTTGTTATATGATAAAAACACTTGAAAAATCAAGTGCCTTTTAATTTAAAATATATGGATCAGACATCGTTCCATTTCCTGAGAAGGTTATTTTACTTGGCTCAATATTGATTACTGGACGGATAGTATGCCAATTAGTAATCCAATCTCTAGATATTTGACCTGTTGAATCTACAGCTATGTTAGTTGTAATAAACCAACTATCAAAGTTAAATGGTGACATAGTCCAATATGTATTTCCACTATATAAATAATAAAGCATATTTGCGGAACCATTAACTCCACCTGCCATATTTACTTCATCCATTGTAATTAATCCTACTGGATATTTAAGCTTTCCATTTCCTTTAACATTACTTACACTAAAACTATCATTTGCTGGGCAACTTAATGTTGGTCCAAGTATACCTTGATTTGTATAATTCATAAACCTCTCTTGTCCGTATATTGTTGGATGCATTCCATACCCTTCATTTGTATATGTTCCACTTTGTTTATTTGAAATGTTTCTATTATTACAGAATATTGTATCTTTTGATAGTTTCTCAGAATAATTGTTTAAATTATTTTGATACCAATTTTCCAAATAGTTTTTTACCTCACTATTAACATCATTACTTTGTGACTGCTCTTTTGAAGTAGTTCCATATCCTACTCCACTTACATTCATAGACGTTGATGAATTATATTTTGTCGTATAGAAAAGTCTTTGACATGTTGCATCTTTATTTGTACTAAAACATGTATAATATCCTACTTTATCCGAAGTAATTGTTCCTTGTACTATATCTCCTGATAGTTTGTGTCCATGATTATTTTTATCTAATGTATAGCTCGTTCCAAAATAATATTTTGCAGTAGCCGAAAGCCCTGAATTATATGTAAACTGGGCACTACCACTATCTGTTGTTACAAAATTATCTGGATTTGCGTACATATATCCAACATATGTATTATCATTTGCATATTTATTAAATATGCTCGTTCCAATTTGTCTATCACTGTTTGATTCACCATTCGCATGTGGATTTTTTCCATCATATATAAGTCTTACGGTTCCATCTCCGTTTACTCTTATTGCTCTCCAGTAGTATCCTCCAAACTTAACATAATTACTAGCTGTTGAGCCACGGTAATAATATGTTTTATTATTACCACTTTCATTATCTTCAGCGTCATCAGCCGCATACATTCCAACAGTTGAAACATCATAACTTTTTGGTGTTTGCGTATAATCATAATATGTAATTATTGTCCTTACTTCCCCTGTTTCACTATTAGTAGTTGAATTTATATCAACAATTTTTGAAGTTGATAATTGTTTATTAGCATAATCAGATCTTCTAGTAGTATAATATGTGTTTCCATCATTTAAATCTATTTCAGAAGGTACTCTTAAACTTCCTCCTGTTATAGTATACATTCCAGTTTCTGGATTAAATTCATATCCCGTTCCTATATAAGCTAAAGTTGATGTGGTTGGCCATGTACTAGTCGTTGTCGCATGCTTCTCATCATATAAAATACTTGGACTTGTTTTAGTAAAATCTGGTGTTCCTTTGGCTTCTATTTTTTTCTTGGCTTCTTCAATATTTGGATTCTGAGCTTCAGTAGCTATTAAACAATCGCCAAAATCTTCTATTCCATTCTTCTTACAATATGAGGTATATCTGATTGCGGTTGACTGTGCTTTTATTTCACTTTCGTTTCCAGCTGTATCTTTCACATAAGCAGTTACTAAATAGTCTCCTTCATCTAAACTTGTAAATGTATAATTTGGATTATT
>CALVRJ010000008.1 GCA_944358545.1 uncultured Bacilli bacterium
TTTAATAAATAATGGGTGTTTTTTTGTGACTTTTTCACATTTTAAAATTTGTCCCCCCTCTTAAGTTGACATTATTGACCCCCCCCCAGAAAAATCAAGCTTTGAGGGGGTTATATTTTTTACAAAAAAATACGTCATTTTATGAGGGGGAGGGTTACTAAATAAATATTCTTAAATAATTTTACTTTTTTATCTATCAAAAATATTACCTAAATGAATAAAATGTGTAAAAGTATATTTAACTAAATAAAGTCAATGCCAATAAGTAATATTATTAAAAGATACACATTCTTGTTTACACGCAGCTGTCAAGCTTATTGTCAAATAAAAAATCCTTTAAATATAAAGAAAAAGACGTTTTTCCCGTCTATCTTCTAAAAACAATAAGCTGGTCATTTGTTAAATAAATAATCTTATTTTGTCTAGCAAGTTCGGAAGCCTTTGTTCCGAGTTTTTTTGTCACCATATCTAAAGTATCATCATTACCCGTAACATAAAATGAAACTCCATTTTTAGGTACTAAAATTTCATCACCAGGATAAATAACATCCGTATTATTAAGACCATTAAGCCTTAAAAGTGAAGTTGGATCAGTATTAAATTTACGTGCTAGTTCATATATAGTATCCCCTTTTTGAATAACATACATATCGAAATATTCATTACCACTATTATTCGGCACAATAATGTACTGCCCAGGAACTAAAATTGCACTTACCATTAAACCATTTAAAGATGCAAGCTCTGAAACTGACATACCAAGTTTACTAGCCACTGATGCCAGTGTATCCCCATTTTGAACCTGATATACCCTATACATAAAATCACCTCTAGTACTAATATATGTAACTAGTTAAAAATGGCCATAAAAAAAGGAAAAATTTTAATTTTCCTTATTCGGTTTAAAACCATCGACAATCAGGCCTAAACCAACAAGTAAAGACGCTACATTAACTATTATACTTACTCCAGGTATCATCTTCAAAATTGCAATAATAAGAAGGCCAAGTAGTCCAATAACTAAAATATTTATATCGCGTTTACCAAACTTTTGCCATATCTTGTAACCAAGCATATATCCAGCAAAAACAGTTGATAAATAAATTGCTATTACGTATAATGCAATAAGAATAAATGCTAGTGGAACCCCAAATGCAAAACCTAAAGCAAGTAATATAACCATCGGTACTAAAATTAACACAAGAAGTCCTTTAGTTACAACTTCAATCCCCTTATCAAAATCAAACTTACTATATTTATCTTGAATCTTGTTAAATACATTTGGACAAACTAAAGTTAAAATTGCAAATATCAACACTAAAGAAACCAAACTCATCACACTTGAAACAATAATATCAGTTACTGATACCGTATTGTTGTTAATTGCCTCAGTCTTTGTAACCTCGCCTGTCTTAGCCTTTTTACTTATATCCACATTTGCATCACTTGGATAAGAAAGCCTACCAATAACAGCTTTGTCACCAACCTTTACTGAAGAAACGACTAATTTAACATTGCCATTAACTGTTCCATTGATTTCTACATTATTACCATAAACCGTTAAATTACGGTCAATATTACCATTAATCACCACGTCATTACCGGCAATTACCACATCTCTTTTTAAATCACTTTTCTTTTGTAACTTAACTATATTACCAGCAATAAAAGTATCATTATTAATTGTTCCATTAACATTTACTTCCATTCCAGCAAAAACACCATATTCAGCAGTCCCATTAAAATCAGCCACATTAGCCGCTTCAAAAGCAATACCATCTACATCTGATTTAACATTAACGCTCTCCCCAGCTAAAGCTGCAGAACCCTCAACATCAGCATTTAAATCCGCCTTATTATCGGCATCACTATAAAAATGATCAATTGTTGTCTCTTTGGCCATTACTGGTGACAATTGAAAAAACATTGTCATTACTATCAAAAGACCCCAAAATAACTTTTTCATCTAATCAATCCCTTCTTTTTACTTACCATTTTAACACAATTTTCTAAACACGTCATCATAATTAATAAGTCATTTCCATATATTTCTTTGGAATTTTAAACAAACTATCTTTAACCTTTGTTTCATAATCGTTATATTTCATCACTACCGTTTTCAGCGGTGTAACCTCTTTGACATAAATAAGATCATTTCCCTTAAAATAATAAGTTGAAGTATAAACATCGTAATTATATCTTTCATACCTAAGCTTCTGATCTAAAATCTCTTCTTTTCCTGTTTCATAACCTCTAGTCTTAAGCTCATTCATATCTCTCGGCAAAATACCTAAACTATAATCTTCTACAGTAACCGCACTTTCCTTAAAATAAGTAACCATTCGCGGGTCCAAAGTATACTTAAAACCATTTTTTTGAATAATAATCATATCCGTACTACCGCTAATTTGATAATAGTACTTATCGTTATCTCTTGCCATAATAATTTTCGTATTATCGTTTTTTGCTATATTTCTATCTAAAAATTCAAAATAATATTTATCTTCCTTATATTTATCTTTAAAAAATAAATAAGTAAGTGAATCTCCATTGGCATTTTTAACCTGTACAGGTTCACTATCACAGCCTGTCAGCATAAATAAACTTAACAAAATTAAAACTAAAAATTTCTTCATTACTTATTTCTCACCCTCAAATATTCCGCAAAACCAAGTAAAAGTTTCTTCTTATCAGAATCTATAAAATTAATATTAAGTATTCTTTCAAAGCTTGTCTTAAACATTTCATCCATCTTCGCATTCGCATAATCTTTAGCCCCGCATCTATCGAAAATATCTTGAACCTTTAAAACATCCTCTTTCTGTAAATCACTTTTGCCATATATCTTTAAAAGCTCATCCTTATATTCTGTATTAATCGCATAAGCATATAAAATAGTCTGCTTAAATTCTGAAATATCTGACGAAATAGACTTTCCAATCGCCTTCTCATCACCATATATTCCCAGTAAATCGTCTTTTATTTGAAAAGCAATGCCCAAATTCATTAAAGCATCCTCTAAAACTGAAATTTTTTCCTCATCAAGGCCACCCAAAATAGCCCCCAAACAAAATGGCCCAACAACTGAATACCACGCTGTCTTTAACTTATAAATTTCCATAACATGATCTTCTAAATTATCGTCATCACCATAAAATTCTGCAAAAAACGGTAAAATAACATCTATCATTTCCCCATGGCAAGTTTTAATAACCACATCTGTATAATAATCTAAAACTCTAGATAAATCGTCACCTTTATAATTTTGAACAATTATCTTATTAGATAAATAGAAACCTAAATCTCCTAGACATAACGCCATTGAATCGGCTGTTTGTTTTTGTTTATCTAAAAAACTATTCTTTTTTTTCTTAGGTTCACTATAAATATTTCTATACCTAACCGGAATCGTTGGAACACCTCTTCGTCTATCAGCTTTATCGATAATATCATCGTGGATCAAAATAGATGTTTGAAAAATTTCAAAAGCCATTCCTAATGGTAAAAACTTATCATCATCCTTAAAACACTGATAACCTAAAGCAATCAAAGTTGCTCTTAAAAATTTTCCACCACTATTTGAAGTTTTGAAAAGTTCTAACGCCTCACAAATAAATCTGTTATTACTATCCAAAGTCAAAGACTCATTATACTCATCCATTCTCATACTATATTGCTTCTTAACCTTTAAATAATAATTTAAAAAATCATTCATTACTTTTACCTTTTCAAAATCTTTTGAAAACTCTTTACTATAAAAGCCTATTCTTTTACCCTTTAAATTATTTTTGTTTTCATTAAACCATTTTAAAAATTCCGAGCTATTCTTTAATACAATAACCCTTGAATTATCATAATTATCTGGACTTATTACCAAATCATTTTCTTTTAAAAGATTCTCTACCTCTTCCATCAAAAAACCTCCTACTAAGATTATATCATACCTTAAAAATATATCAAAAAAAGGTGATAACCTCACCTCTTCAAGACTAACTTTTTATTTGTCCTAATTTTACTGTTTATAATCTTATCTATTTTATTACCAACTTCTTCAAAAGCATTATCAAAAGCTTGAATTCCTGCTCCGCATTCATCACAGTACTCACTAATTATTTCATTAATTAAAGAAGTTCTATCCAAATTAAAATCTTCATAATCGCTCAGTAGTGAATTAATTTTAGCCATTTTTAAAATATATTCATTACTATTATCTGGATTTTTAATTAAACTCAAATATTTTTTAAACAAAACACCTTCAGTTGAAAATGCTTCATCTATCCCCTGACTAATATGCATATCTGCAAACCTATCTTCTAAAATAAGTTTTTTATTAACTAAAGCATTTATCATATCATCATTAAGCACCATAAGACTATCTAATAATTCTGAGTTCATTAAATTCGCCTCCTGTGAAACATATATTACCACTTTAAAAATTAAATGTAAATATATTTTATTGTCTACGATATGTTTCTTTATTAAAAATCGGCATAAACAATTTCATTTCTGAAAAAGATACTTCACTCTTTTTAATCCATTACGTACTTTTCCTATATTATCGGCTTTTCTTTTTAAATCTTGATAATCTTTTTTAATTGGATAAATAATAAAATTATAATTGTTCCATGCCTCTTCAATCCACCTTTTACTATTAACGTCATGTCCATCAATTTGAGCATCATAAATTTTTTGATATAACTCTTTAGCAAATATTAATATAGGTTCATATTTATCATATAAACATTTCAAACTCTCATTAAGATCTATTAAAAAGTCCATATCACTTTCATCAAAAGTGTCAGGAAACTCTATTAAAAAATAATCTCTAGGAATAGATACTAAAACATTATATTCCTTGTGGACTTTTTCAAAATCATCATTAATTCTACTATTCTTATTCATTTAAATCACTCGCTTCATAAATTGCCTTTGTCATTTGTAAAAAATCAAGTTTAAAGCTTTAACTTCTTCTGAACATCTTTTACATAATCCTTTTTTTCTGTTATCTTACTTACTTTTGTTGAAAGTTCTAAATATTTTTTATTAATAGGACCAATGGCATTATCATACTCATTCTTTGCCTTAGATAAAGCTACTTGCTTATTCATTTCAATTTCAGAAATAAATGATTTATATGTAAAATCATAATAAGCATTACAAGCTTCATAATACATATTTTTATATTTTTCACATATCAAATTATAAAAATACTTAATATATTCACATCTCTTTTCAAATCTCACATACTTAAGGTTTAAGTTATTTCTTTTCGCCTGCACATCATCCAAAATCATATCTCGATTATCTTCCCAATATTCATTATATAACCTATTATATTTTAAAGTTAATGATTCTTCTTTATCCTTTATCTGGTCTGTTATCTCAGTAATTTTACCATAATAATCATCAAGATAATCCGTTATTTTTTGAAGCTGTTCAGAAACATAATTTTTCATATTAATGTATCTAACATATAATTCTTCTTTTCTTTTTTCATAATCAATTTTGGCAGTACTCTTTCTTTTATTATACTCACTTTCAACTAATAAACACTTACGACTGTATTCTTCATTCGCATTTTTCAAAAAGACATTATACTTTTTATTAAGTATCTGAAATTCTTCATATAAATCATCTAATTCATCATCATACTTCTTAACAAAACTTTGATAAAATAAATTCATAAATTTATATCTTGATGAAGAAACTTTCAAAGTAAGACTAATTTTTTCAAGAATTAAAATCTTATCATTTATTTCTTCTCTTTCTTTTAAATTGTCAGCTGTAAATTCATCACGTATATTTCTAAGATAATCAATCATTTTTAAAAGTTTTAAATTAATTTCGCTTATTCCATCTAAATATTCTTCATAACTGCGACTATTCTTAATACACCTATTCACATATTCGTCGCATTCATGAATTAACATATCGGCATCCCTTAAACTACATAACTTCTTATTTCGTAAAGGAACATCTCGTAAAGTATTCAAAACGTTCTTAAAATTTTCAAATGTATCTTGATAATCATTAGGCCAAAGTTCTTTTAAATCATACTCTATTACATTTTCAAGATATTGCATCTTTTTTACCAAATCATCAATATCCTTTTTATACTTTTCATAATCGTTAGATTTAACCGTTTTATTAATCAAAGTGTTAGCTAAATAAATATAATTTAACATGCTTTTCACACAATTTTCAATCAAACCTTCTTTGACTTTATTTAAAGTAAAATTATTCTCGTCGATTTGTCTAGATAAAGCAGTAAATTCATTTTTTAGATTATTTTTTTTCACCACTTTTATTAATTTACTTAAATATTCATTTAATTTATCGAAAGCTATAATATAATTAATACTTTCTGATACAACATCATATTTTTCAGAATCATTAATAAACAAAGTATAATCCTTAATTAATCTTTTACATCTATTAATACTAATCACAACTTGCTTTTTTATCTTTAAAATCTTAAGCTTATTTATATCATTTTTTGTGTAATTCTTAGCCCCATCACTATTTTGACTATCACTTTTTCTATAGCTATCTTTATTTTTTGAATCATTACCTTCAAACTTACTAGCTCCAGAATTATTATCTTTATAATTACCAGCTTCGGAATTATAACTATGATAACCGCTCTGGTTGTTTTTCTCTTTTTTACTTTTCAAATATTCATAATTTAAATCATAATCATGTCGTTTTTCTACATTATTCAAAACTTCATATGCCTCTGTTATTCTTTTAAATATTTCTTCAGCATTTTCTTCGCTTGAAATATCTGGATGATATTTTCTCGACAACTTTCTAAAGGCTTTAGTAATTTCATCTGAAGTTGCACTCTTATAAACACCAAGTACCTCATAATAATCAACAAAATCTTTCATATAAAAACATCAACCTTACAAAGATTTAACTATTTAAATCTCATTTTCTTTTTCCAATCTTTTTAACATTAATATGTTTTCTACCTTCTATTTGTAATCTTGCTTTGACTACTGGCTCAGACCAATCATCACTAATTTTTCCAACAACGTGAATATCATCAACAACTTTTTCTATTGCCTTAAAATTACTTTGTACAGCATTAGGATTATATGTCTCTGCATACTCTTCATCAATTCCTAAATTAACAGCATAATCTTTTGCAAAGTCCATAGCTCCTAAGAAAATAAATTGCCATCCTCCATTCCTAAGTTTTGAGATAATTCTTCTAGTATCATTAATATTATGAAGACGACTACTATTATCCTCACCATCAGTCATAATAAAAACAATAGTCTTAGTATTATTTTTCTTTTTAGAATATAATCTCTTTAGCTCATGACACAAACAATCATATAAAGCGGTACTTCCAAATGCAAAATATTCGAGTCCTTTAACATCTATAACAGGTGTCCTATCACATAAAACAGTCTCCGCTTGATTAAACAAAACAGTTGTAATAAAATCATTATTTCCTTTCTGTCTTTCACTCTTTATAAATTCATTATAACCATTAATCATATCACGCTCTGTTCCAAAACAAGAACTACTCTTATCAAAAACAAACATTATATCTATTGGACCATTGGAATATTCTTTTATAACTTCATCTAATTTGGCTGAAACATCACCATTTAAATCAGCTAAATCTGCTTCTGAAAGTGTTTCGATATCATCTATATTCAAATCGCTTGTTAATTTATCTAAATCAAAACTATCGCTTTTTCTAATAACGCTTCTCTCATTTCCTGATTTTTTACTAATCTCTCTAGTTCTAAATAAATCAGGTAATTTACTTTCCTTACCCTCATCAAAATTAAATCCACCATTTTTATTCGATTTCTCTTTTTTATTAAATAATCCCATTTTACGCCTCCTTTAAAGCAGCAATTATATTCTTTTATAAAACAAAACTATTTATATATTTTATTTATTTAAGTTCTATGTATTTTCTTATTATTTCATACATTTTTAATTTCAATAAATAATATTTCATGTATCTATAATCTATATGTATATTCACCATACTCTAAAATTAACTATAGATAACCGCTTAATTCATTCTCTCTGCACAACATTTTAATCAGTACAGATTAATAAAATAGAAAAACAAAAAGCTATAATTTGTTTTTCCTTAATTCATTCAATTACTTTGTCAATGTTTTTTGAACAGGTTTACCAACTTTACAATATGAATCAGAGATTTTATTATCATCAGAAACACACAAATTAGCTTCAACATCTTCTGTATTCACATAAACAACTGTAAAACCACAATTAGTAGCTATAATATCATATATTTCATATCCTTCGTACTGAGGAATGCCTGCTGTTAAATTTGAATTAAAACAATAATAATATGCAACCATATGTTGACCAGACTCAAAGGTCTCAGTTTCTTTAGTTACTATATCATTTTTAGATTCCACAACATTAGATGATTCATATATCTTATTTGTTTCTACCTTTTTTTCTGTAGCACAGCCTGTTAACGGTAAAATAGCAAACGTTGGAACTAAAGCCAAAGCAACAGCTTTACTTTTTATTTTATCTAATACCATAATACTCTCCTTTCGTGGAAAGCTAATATATCACAAAACTATAAAAAATGCAATAAAGAAATAACGAAAAAAAACAAATCAATTCGCCAAATGGAATGTAAAACTAAATGCAACTCCAAAAATAATCAAAGTTGCATTTAAATAGGAAAAATTATGATGTTGCAATTACATGGGAAAAGTATATAATAACATTCACTGATGGTGCTTACACGAAAGGAATATGAATTATGTCTAAGCATCTATCATTGGATGAAAGATTAGATATTGAAAAATATTTAAGTCAAAATAAGTCGTTTAAAGAAATCGGAAAATTAATAGATAAAAACTGTACTACTATATCTAGAGAAATAAGAAGCCATTATACTGTTAAAAACACAGGTGGCATTGGCAGAAGATTTAATAACTGTGTTTACAGAGCTACATGTCCCAATAGAGGTAGAGCTTGCACTCTAAATAATTGTACTGAATTTAAAGAAGAAAACTGTCCTCTACTAAACAAGCCGCCTTATGTTTGTAATGGTTGTTCAAAAAAGTCACGCTGTACTTTAACCAAACACATATATGACGCAATCTATTCCTATAAAGAATATTCTGATACTCTTTCCGAAACACGTGAGGGTTTGTTAATAGACAAAGATGAAATTGACTATTTAAATAACCTTCTTGTTCCATTAATTAAAAATCAAGGACAATCAATTCATCAAGCAGTAATTAATAATAAAAACAAAATTATGTGTAGTGAAAAAACAATATATAAACTTCTTGACTTAGGTCTATTAAAAATTAAAAACATTGATTTACCAATGAAAGTAAGATATAGAAAAAGAAGAAAGAATGTTAAAGTATACAAGGTAGACAAGCATTGTTTAGAAAGCAGAACGTATGAAGATTATCTTAATTATATTAAAGAACATCCAGATACACCAGTAGTTCAAATGGACAGTGTAGAAGGGAGAAAAGGTGGCAAAGTTTTACTTACTATACATTTCGTGAATTGTTCTTTAATGCTTGCCTTTTTAAGAGAACACAACGATGCCCAATCAGTTATAGACATATTTAATGAATTAGAAAAAATATTAGGCATAGAGAAATTTAAAGAAATGTTTGTCATTATATTAACTGATAATGATAGTGAATTTTCTAATCCTAAAGAAATTGAATTTAATATGGAAACAAGAGAGCAAAGAACTCAGATTTTTTATTGTCATTCATCAAGTCCAAATGAAAAAGGATCTTGTGAAGTTAATCATGAACTAATAAGAAGAATATTACCAAAAGGCACATCTTTTGATAATCTGACACAAGAAGATATCAACATGGTAATGTCACACGTTAATTCATAAAAAAAAACTGAATGACAAATCACCATATTTTGTCTTCAGCTCTATCTATGGTAAAGATACCTTAGATAAGTTAGAGATTAAAGAAATTAATCCTAACGACGTTAATTTATCTGAAAAACTGTTAAAAAGATAAATTAACAAACACAAGTATTATAAGCACCATCAGTAAAATTAAATACAAAATTACAGGGTTGCATTTTGAAATTCAAAAAAAATTTTACAAAAGCAGCCTTCTTTTGTATGCCTAAATTTACTAACAATGTTTATGAGCATATATTATCACAAAAAATGATTAATGTCTAATTTATATAGAAAAATCAAGGGCGAACGACAGTAAGTTTATCTTGACCCTTGAAATTTAAAATAAAGTTGCCAACAAAGTTCACCTTTGTTGGTTATAGATTTTGGTAAATTTTTACCTATTCAGTTGCATTTACCTTTTCAAAGTTGCATTTACCTTTTCATTTAAGCAATCAATTCGCCCAAAAATTAACACCCATTAAATTTAATTACTCTGATAAAAAAGTATACACTACTTATGCATGCTATAATTTAATTATCATTTCAATTTTTCATTTAATAATTATCAATTAATTATATAAAATATTATCTCTTCTTACACCGGGGGTCTTTCTAATAAAAAAGAAATTCTCCTTTTAGCATCTGACTTATGTAAATTAATGTGACGCTGAGCATTTCTTATCACAGCTAGAGACACCTCTTTATCATCAACCTCATCAGGGCTGCATCCTCTTCTTTTTGCAAGGGCATATCTAATTTTTTGAGATTCTTGATGTCTATCATTAGAATCTCCTAGAATAGTACCACTACTAGTCATACTAACATGCATCCCTCCTTCATAAAAATTTATTCCTTTATAAATGTTTTTGACATGTTTCTTTATATCTTTGGTCCAAGGTAGCATTTCATTACTACTAAGTCGTAAATCAGCCTCTTCAAAATCCTGACAATTACAGTTTTTTAAATCTTCTAAAACATTATATCTGCGGCCCTCAAGATATATACTATCAATTGCAGCTATAACGTCTTTTCTTCTCATTCCCCAGTAAACCTGTTCTAAATAATACTTTACCGCATCATCAGCAAGCCAAGATATATCCTCATCATTTAAAACAAATTTTTTAAACACTTTTTTATGATTTTCTTTACCCTTAAACCATTTTTTATTACCTGCATCTTGTTTCCTATTATCCCAAGCATAATCAGATATATATTTATATTTTAACAAACATGACTTTACATACCTATATATATTTTCACATTGTTCTAAATCCTGCTTTTCAAGTCCAGCATGAAACTCACTTTTATCAGTAAGTCTATCAAAAAACATAATAAAATCTCCTCTCATTTTATTTCAACAATAATTGCTGAATAGACAGATTATACAACATATTCTTAATTTTATCAAATTTAAAATAACAGAAAATAGAATCTAAGTCCAAATACAACCTTCTTTATAAAGCAATCATGAAAATTATAAGCAATGAACCTAAAGAAAAAGAACCTTCTAAAACTTTAAAAGTGACTAACTAATAAAAGTTAGCCACTTTTTACTTAAAATAAAACATGTTTTATCTAAAATAATCATCTTTCCTAAAATATTTACAAATTAACTTTTAAAAAAACAAAAACATGATATAATTAAAAAAGCTATGGAGGTTGTAATTATGGAAATAATTGATTTTATTTTGCACATTAATGAATATATTGGAACATTTATAAACGAATATGGAAACTTCATTTATGTAATTTTATTTTTAATTATATTTTGTGAAACAGGATTAGTTTTCTTACCATTTCTCCCAGGAGACTCTCTAATATTTGCCGCTGGTGCCTTTGCCGCCATTGGTGAGTTAAACATCTTTTTACTGTGGATTTTAATTGTTATAGCTGCCATATTAGGTGACACCGTTAACTATGAAATTGGAAAACACTTTGGTAAAAAAATCTTAAACAATAAAAAAATCACTATAATCAAAAAAGAAAATCTCCAAAAAGCCGAAGACCTAGTTGCCAAATATGGTGGTGCGGCTGTATTTATTGCCAGATTTATGCCAATCATTAGAACCATTGTTCCGTTTGTTGTAGGAATAGGTCAGCTTCACTATCCAAAATTTATCAAATTTAATGCCTTAGGAGGAATTATCTGGGTAACTCTATTCATTATAATCGGCTATTTATTTGGAAATATCCCAGCTGTTAAAGATCATTTTACCCTTATAATACTAGCTATTATCTTCCTATCCCTTCTTCCAATTATCATTGCCTTTATAAAAAACAAATTAAAAAAGTAATTTTATGTTATAAAAACAAAGCGAATATTAACTATCCGCTTTTTTTAATTTTAAAACTCTATTCTTATTAATACTAAACTCTCCTACATACTTAATTATCTCATCAGTAACTTGAGATGCCACTATATGACCTTCCTGATTTTCAATACCCAAATCACCATATAACTTGCTATACACATCTTTAATTATTTTATCACGCTCAGCCTTATACATCGACCTTTTCGCAGTAAGTTCCTTCTTTAAATCAGCAACTCTATTTACATCATCGAGAATCATTTTTATATCATCATCCAAAGCTGTATCCCCATAAAATCTTACAAAATCATAATATAAATTTATAAATCTCATATATAACATATTAAGTTTATTATCATCTATCTCGGCATTCTCATCTGCAGGATTAAATAAATTCTCCAGCAAAACACGTTTAACTGAAGCAATAGACTCCTCAAGTTCACTAATCTCACTCTTAAGATACTCAATATCACTCTTTAATGAAATAAGTTTTATACACTCATCTTGATACCTTTCAAAAAT
This sequence comes from uncultured Bacilli bacterium, assembly GCA_944358545.1. Classification (GTDB taxonomy): domain Bacteria; phylum Bacillota_I; class Bacilli_A; order RF39; family UBA660; genus Coprosoma. Next base: position 12,745 of record CALVRJ010000008.1, read on the forward strand.
AATCCTTCTCATAAATTATGCCTTCTTCTTTCTGCAAACATTATAAAATACAAACAATAAAATACATAATAAAATCATAACGCCACCACTTATAAGAATAGGTCTAAACATATAATCCGTAATTGAACCAGTAATAAATGAAATATCAGAAGAGCTTGGAATCATCGTTATTAAATCCGGTAACACAAAAGCTAAACCTAAAGTAATTAATCCACCGACTAACAAAGAAGTTCCCAAATTAGCCAACCATCTCATATTCTTCCTACCTAAAATGATAAGTAATATTGTAAGGATAATTGAAATCACCACCAAAATTACTTTTACCTGATTACTAAAAACATTTTGCACAGCGTCTACCTCAGACTCATAATCCGCTGCAAGTTCAGATGAAGTCGGTAAATTATCGACGACAATCGGAATAAACTCCTTTGAACCCTCTAAAATCTTATCCTTTTGATTATCGGTAACCTCTATCCCACTTTCCTTTATCCAATCATCGATATTATCCTCGGCTACCTTATATAAATCATCTGTCGTTAAAATTGGAGTCTCTACCCCATTAACCACATAATCCGTAACATTTCCTGCTGCCTTACCCAAAGCCTCTTTCATCGCCTTAGAATCAATTACTGTATCAACAAGCTTATCGGAAATTCCATATTCCTCTGCCGTCGCATAAACATCATCGATAACTGATGAAAGCGCACTTTGATTACCTACCTTGCCACTATTTCTTATCTTATTAACCTCGGTAAGTAAATCTGTGTTTTCGATTGTCTTCTCCATATTTTCCGTCTTAGAAAATGAACTTATATTAAAGACAAACACCGCTAAAGTCAAACAAACAACCAAAAGCGCACCTAATAAAAACCTAATAACCTTCATATTATCCCTCCATTTCCCAAATTATAGCACATTCTAAGAAAATATTCCATCTAGCTATTTAATCAAAGAACTATTTACCTAAAGCAAATCCTCAATCACCCCTAAAATTATCCTATCTCGCTATTATGCTCAAGATTTATTTATCTAAAAATTTCCCAAAATACCGCCAAAATATTTAAACAACAGTCTTTTTACCACATAAGGTGTGTTATAATAAAAATGGTGATACAAATGAAAGACATCGTAATAATTGGTGGAGGCGCATCAGGTCTAACCGCTGCCATCTTTGCCGCTAAAAAAGGCCATAAAGTAACTATAATCGAAAGAAACAATACATGTGGTAAAAAAATATTAATAACCGGAAACGGAAAATGTAACTTTTGGAATGAAGATCAAAATCTAACGCATTACCACTCATCAAACAAAGAATGCTTAAATGAAATAATAAACGAAAAAACAAATAAAGAAGTATTATCATTCTTTGACTCATTAGGTATTATTCCCGAAATAAAAAACGGTTATTACTATCCATTTTCAAATCAAGCAACCGCAATTAAAAACGCCCTTATAACCGAAGTACAAAACTTAAATATTAAAATACTTTACAATATAACCGTTACCGAAATAACCAAAAAAGATAACTTTATCATTAACCCTAATAAAGAAAACATTGAAGCAAAAAAAATAATCATTACAACCGGATCCAAAGCTTGTCCTAAAACTGGCTCAAATGGAATCGGTTATACTTTAGCTAAATCATTAGGTCATCAAATCGTTCCTGTATACCCAGCCTTAGTTCAGTTAAGAGGCCATGAAACATATTTCAAAAAATGGGCTGGCATCAGAACAGATGCCATCATTACCCTATATGAAGATGGCCAAAAAATAAAAGAAGAAACTGGCCAAATTCAATTAACTGATTATGGTTTAAGTGGCATATGCATCTTTAACCTAAGTAGTCATGTTTCCAAAAACATCCAAAACCATGAAGAAAAAATATCTATTAATTTTACTCCATGGATTAAAGAAAATCCCGAAAATTGGCTTATAAATCAAAATAAAAAAGTTAAAAATCGCAATATCGAAGAACTATTAGAAGGATTTTTAAACTATAAACTAATTCCCATCATTTTAAAAGAATCTGGAATTAATCAAATAAAACACTTAGATAACTTAAGCCAAACTGAAATAACCAAACTAGCTAAAAACCTAACTGACTTTCAAGTGAAAATAACTGGAACCAATACATTTAATGAAGCTCAAGTTTGTGCAGGTGGCATTCCCCTTACCGAAATCAATTTAAAAACCATGGAATCGTTAAAAGTTAAAAACCTCTACTTTGCCGGAGAAATATTAGACGTCAACGGTGACTGTGGTGGCTATAACCTAAGCTTTGCTTGGACCACTGGCATGCTTGCCGGTAAAAACGTTTAAGGAGGGTTTTATGAATTTTTTAAAATATGTTCAAGATAAATTAAAAATAACAATTGTTGGTACATATAACGTCAAAAAAGGTCTTAAATATAAAAGACAAATAACAATAAATATCACTGGTGAAAAAACAAAATTTAAAGATTTATTTATTTTCACTATTGTTGTTAACCTTTTATTTTGCTTTAAACTTTTTTATAATACCGAATACTTTATTTCATCTCTAATCGTCTCTCACCTTATCTTAGCTATCTTAATTACCGTCTTTTATATAAGAAGAAAAAACTTTTATAAAAATAATCAACCCAAAGTCAAAAACATCAACATCTATAATCGGGAACTTCCCGCAAATCTAACACCCGCTCACGTCAGAATATTAATCGAAGACGGTAAAATTGACTCCTATACCATTGCTTCAACCATTTTAGACCTCATTGACAAAGGCTACCTAGCTATAAATAGTTCCAATAAAAATGACCTATTTACTAAAAACATAACCTTAAGCCTCACCACCAAACCAAGAAACGACCTCTTTACTTATGAAAAGTATTTAATTAACTGGTTCTTCGATAAACCCCAAATAACTAGTGAAGAATTAAAAAGAAAATTAAATAAAGAAGACCTTAATCCTGGTGAAAAATTTAGTATATTTGCTGGACTCATAATCTTATCATTCCCCCTTACCGTCTATTTCAAAAAAAATAATCTTAAAAACCAAAGTCTAATGTTTCGCATTATTGCATCTTTATTCTGTGGATTACTACTTTTAATTCTAATGCTATATCCAAACACCATAACCTATAGTGCCTTTTTGCTACTTTTCTGTATTCAAGGATTTCCTTTTGATACCTACGCCGAATATCTCTTAAACGAAAAAGGCACTGAAATAAAAGATGAATATCTAGACTTAAAAAAATACTTAGAAGACTTTAGTCTAATTGATAAAAAAACTGCCGAAATGATTTATATCTGGAACTTTTACCTATCATATTCCATCGCTCTAGGCATAAATGGCATTGCCAAGAAAGAAATTGAAAGCTTTTTTGGCGACAAAATTTACAACTTAAATAGCGTCTATTACGGTGGAGAAACGATAGATACCGAAAACATTCAAAAATATATTGCCCAAACCGATAACATTATCGAAAAAGATAAAAAACTATACCAAACCAAACAACTATAAAAAAAGGAGAATTATATGAATTTTTTAAATTATATCACAGAAAAACTAAAATTATCTGGAATAACCATTACAACTATAAACATTCCAAATAAAACAACAAGAAAAAATGAAATTAGCTTATCAGGTAAAAATGCTCCCCTATCCTTTATCATCTTAGAATTTATCCTATGTCCTTGGCTCTCGATTGCTATCTTCGAAAAAGCTCAAGATATGCTTATAAGTTTAGCCCTTGCTATAGTTATCGTTACCATCAATATCTTACTTGCCATTCACACTAGAAATAAAATATTTAAAACAACTGAACCCCAAGTTAAAAACTTAAACATCTATCGCCGTGACCTTCCATCAAATCTAACCCCAGCTCATGTCAAAGTCTTATTAGAAGATGGTAACATCGATTCCTATACCCTAGCCTCTACTATCTTAGACTTAGCCGATAAAAATTACCTTAAAATTGAATCCCATAACAAAGAAGACCTCTTTACTAAAAATATAACCCTCTCTCTTACTGATAAACCCCATGATAACCTCTTTACTTATGAAAAATATTTAATTAACTGGTTCTTCGATAAACCCCAAATTACTAGTGAAGATTTAAAAAAAAGACTAAATAATCCCAAAGAAAATCCCGCTGAAAAATTTAGTATCTTTGAAGGACTAATCTTACTATCATTTCCTTTAGATAATTACTATAAACCATATAAAGGAAAAAATAAAAAATCATTATATTCATTATTTATTATCTTATACTTTCTATTACTATTTTTCTTTAGCCATTCAAATAGCTATCTAATATACATCATTGCCACATTTATTATGTCATATGGCCTATCGTTTATACTCATAACCAACATAACTTATACTCTAAATAATAAAGGAACCGAACTAAAAGATGAATATCTAGACTTAAAAAAATACTTAGAAGATTTTAGTCTAATCGATAAAAAAACATCTGAAATGATTTCCCTTTGGGACTTTTACCTTTCATACTCTGTTGCCCTAGGAATTAAAGGCATTGCCAGTAAAGAAATTAAAAATTTCTTTGGAAATGAAATATATAACTTAAATAACGTAGACCAAGACCTAAACGTCATAAATACTGAAGAAAGTCAAAAATACATAACTGAAATAGACAATATTATTAACCATGATAAACAACTATACCAAAACAAAAATATTTGAAAGGAAGTACCGCCATGATTAGAATAAGACAAATTAAAATAAACATCGATGAAAACTCTAAAAAATACCTCTTACACAAAGTAGCCGAAAAGCTTCGAATAAATCAAGATAAAATTCAAAAACTAAAAATTAACAAAGTATCCTTAGATGCTAGAAAAGAAATCGAATATGTCTATGAAGTCGATGTTGAAGTTCCAAATGAAAATAAATACTTAAAAGATAAAGATATCATTAAAACACCCGATGAAACATATCACTTTCCAGCTAAAGGAAAAGAAAAACTAAACCACAGACCAGTTATTATTGGCTCTGGCCCAGCTGGCCTCTTTGCCGCCTACATTCTTGCCGAAAATGGTTATAAACCTTTAATTATCGAACGTGGGGAAAAAATTGAAGACCGTCTTAAAACTGTGGAAAAATTTTGGCGAGAAGGAAAACTAAACCCTAATTCCAACGTTCAATTTGGCGAAGGTGGTGCCGGAACATTCTCTGACGGAAAATTAAACACCCAAAACAAAGACAAACTATTCAGAAACAAAAAAGTCTTAGAAATATTTGCCAAACATGGCGCTCCACAAAGTATCTTATACCTTAAAAATCCTCATATTGGAACAGACCTTTTAACCAAAGTAATTAAAAATATTCGCGAAGAAATTATCAAAATGGGTGGAGAATTTAAATATAATACTCTATTTACAAACTTTGAAACAACAGATAATAAAACTAATAAAGAAGAAAAAAATAGTAAACTAACATCTATCGAAATAAATCATAGCCAAAAAATACCATGTGAAGTTCTCATTCTAGCAACCGGTCATAGTAGCCGTGACACCTTTAAAATGCTTTATGAAAACCAAATAAACATGATTCCCAAACCATTCGCCGTCGGTTTAAGACTCCAGCACCCACAAACCTTAATCAACTTAAACCAATATAAAACCTTAAGGCCAGACCTTCCACCAGCAAGCTATAAATTAACCTATCAAACTAAATCAAAAAGAGGAGTCTACTCATTCTGCATGTGTCCAGGTGGCTATGTCGTCAACTCCTCATCAGAAGAAGGCTACCTTGCCATTAATGGTATGAGCAATCATAAAAGAGATACCACCAATGCTAATTCCGCCATCATCGTTACTATAACGGAAGACGATTTTGGCCATCACCCTTTAGACGGCATTAAATTTCAAAGAAAACTTGAAAAACTTGCCTATCAAAAAGGCGAAGGAAACATTCCTACTCAGCTTTATAAAGATTATAAACAAAATAAAATTTCCGAAAACTTTGGCAGCATCAAACCAGTTTTCAAAGGAAACTATAAATTTGCCAACTTAAACGATATTCTACCAGAGTACATAAATAACTCACTTAAAGAAGCCATCGACAACTTTGACACCAAAATAAAAGGCTTTGCCGGAGGTGATACAATCCTAGCTGGAGTAGAAACCAGAACATCATCACCAGTTAGAATCTTAAGAGACGAAAACTTCGTTTCAAACATCGAAGGAATCTATCCTTGTGGCGAAGGAGCTGGATACTCAGGCGGCATTATGACATCAGCCATTGATGGCCTAAAAGTCGCCGAAGCCATTGGTCAAAAATATAACAATTAGGGGGAAAAGTAGTATGATTAAAATTAAAGAAATATCATTATTAAACGAAAAACAAATAAACGGAGAAAACAAATTAGAAGTTTTAACAAAATATGGTCTCAGTTGCGAAGTAACCGACCTTGCAATTATCACTGGAAGCTTAAAACGTGATATGAAATATAACGTTGAAGTTCCATATCAAATAATTAAATTTAATAGTCAAAATACCGTCATTGATAAAGACGGCCAAATAAAAACCATACCTCAAAATGACGTTTCTAACGCCACCATCAGACCAGTTTTAACTATCGAAGAAAAAATACCTTACTATTTAAATGAAAATATACCGGAAACAATTTATGGAAGCATGCCTCAAACAGCTTGCTCATATAATCAAAATTCTAAAATTGAAACTCTCTATAATCAAAACCTTCTTCGCAAAACTGGCCAGAACTATTATCTACCATCACTAACCGATGAAACCTTTAAACTATATCCAGAATATGAATTTGCAAATCAAAAATACATTAGAATATTATCATATCAAAAAAACAACTTATCAAACGGTAAAATCTATAACATAAATAAGCCAATTTGGCTTAAAGTCGAACCGGTAATTTGGCTTTACGACCAAAAAACAAATACACTTATTTCTAAATATGGATTACTAGCCGGATTAAAAAATTATAATGAAGATGAAATAGACAAATTATTAAATCACTTTCTAATCGAACTTCCAAGCCAAGCAAAATTAAATCCCTTAAATCTTGAAAAAATAATTAAAGATTTAAACAATCAAAATTTGGAAAACCTTACCCTTGAAGAGTTAAAAGAACTAAAAAAGCAATTACAAATTTTAAAAACATTAACTAACCTTGAAGAAAAAATAGCTGATGAATGCATTAAACAAAAAAAATTACTTCTCTAAAGAAAGTAATTTTTTTTAGCCCTTTATTGTACTCACATATGAAACCTTAAATAAATCGTCGTAAAAAATCCACCTTCTTCTTATAATTGTTAAAATATTTTTCAAATAAAAACCTAAAATAATTAAAATACCTAAACCATCTATAATTAAAATAAACAAACTACTTAAATTTAAAAAATCATTTAAGAAAATTATTAATGACATAAATAAAATAGGTATAACATAATAATAAATAACTAAAAATATACTTCTCAAAACCAAATTAATAACCTTGTAACTTTCAAATTGTAACTTTACGTTAATAATTGTTCCGCCTATACTCCTTCCATCAAACATCAAAGGAATAATTATATAATAAATTATAAAAGGTATAATTACAGACTTATAAAAGAAATTAAACAACATAAACCAAATTAAAAATAAAAATAAATCTAAAAAAAACAAAGTAAGACGGCGAAAACCAGAAACTTCCATTCCCTCTCTTAAAGCTTTTTCATCTATCTCCTCTCGGCTCGGCAATCTATTCAAAAAAACTCCTGCCAAAAAATACCCAATCATCCCGCCTAAAGTATTTGTTATTAAATCATCGACATCAAATAATCTGTAAGAATATGGATATATAAAATATAATCCAGTTAACTGGGTTAATTCAAAAAACAAACTTAAAATAAAACTCAAAAATAAAGTTTTTCTAAAACTACATTTAAAATAATACCTTAAATATATTCCAAATGGAATTGTCATTATCACATTAAACAAAACCGTATAAAATGAAGCGTTAGTCAAAACTTTTAAATAAGAACTAGGATTCATAATATCAAACGAACTATCCTTTAAAAAATCACCAATAAATGCCAAAGGACAAAGGTTAATTCCTGCCGAATGCGTTACGTCATCTCTCTTTGGAAGTGGTAAAATAACTAAAAAATAAATACAAATCATATATAAAATAAACGAATATATAATTAAACCCCTCAGCCTACTAATCGAACCATACTTATGATATTGATTCAAAATAAAAGGAAAAGTAAAAATCAAAGCCAAAATAGGAAACACTAAAATTCCCATTTTAAGTGCATATAAATAACTCATAAAATCTCACTCCTAAAACCATTGTATAAATTAATTTTAAAAATGTCGTTTTATTTTCCTAACACTATCTTACAATTATGTCATCTAAACATTTTACACATATTAAAATCTATGTTATACTGAAAAAAAGCAAGGAGTGAGTACATGCAAGACTTTATTATTGAAATGATGAATAACTTTGGTTATTTTGGAGTATTCTTTTTAATCGCCTTAGAAAACGTCTTTCCACCAATACCATCCGAAGTTATTTTACTATTTGGTGGTTTTATGACAACCTATACCAAACTAAACATTATAGGTGTTATTATTGCGGCCACTCTCGGTTCTCTTTTAGGTGCCTTAGTCCTATACTATATTGGTAAAATTCTAAACAAAGAAAGACTAAAAAAAATAGTTTCTGGAAAAATAGGCAAAATATTAAGATTAAAAGAAGAAGACATCGAAAAAGCCGACTCATGGTTTGACACCAAAGGACAAAAAACCGTTTTCTTTTGTCGCTTTATTCCAATTGTCAGAAGTCTTATTTCAATCCCAGCTGGTATGAGCGAAATGAAAATGCGCAAATTTTTAATTTATACCATCTTAGGATCACTTATTTGGAATTCCGTCTTAACCATTGCCGGTAGTATCGCCAGCAAAAATTGGGAATCATTACTAGGAATATTCGATAAATATTCTCATTTAGTTCTAATCCTGCTTGTAATCATCTTCATTGTATTTATAGTCGTTTTCTACAAGAAAAAAACACATAGACAGGGGGAAAAATAATTATGTGTGGAATTGTTGGATACATCGGTAAAAAAAACGTCAAAGACGTATTGTTAACGGGACTCAAAGCTTTAGAATACCGCGGTTACGACTCAGCTGGTATTGCCTTAAGAAACGATGATGAAATTCAAATCATCAAAAATACAGGTCGTATTAAAAAACTCGAACAAAAAATAAATCAAACTAAACTCATTAAAGCAACTAGTGGAATCGCTCACACTAGATGGGCAACTCACGGCGAAGCTAATATAACAAATGCCCATCCTCATCAAGTAGGCAAAATCACTTTAGTTCACAATGGCATAATCGAAAACATGGAAGAACTAAAAACTAAACTTTTAAACAAAGGATATGAATTTAAAACTGAAACCGATACCGAAGTAGTTGCTGCCCTAATCGATAGTTACTTAGATAATGATATAATCGATGCCCTATATAAAGCAGTAGACGACATAGTCGGTAGTTATGCCCTAGGTATTATTAGTGAAGATGATAAAGAACACTTATATGCCTTAAGAAAAGACTCACCACTTCTCTTAGGAATTGGCCAAGAAGAAAACTTCTTTGCTTCTGATTTAACAGCCTTAACAGATTATACAAACAAATTCATTTTCCTTGAAGAAGGTGAAATAGCTAAATTAAGCCAAAATAAGATTGAATTAATCGGTGCGAATCATACTCAAATCGCTCCAGAAATCAAAGAAATCAATATTGAAGAAAGCGAAAAAGGCAAACAAGGATATGAACACTTTATGCTTAAAGAAATCATGGAAGAACCAGTAGTTTTAGAAAAAACAATCAAACCGTATTTAAATAATCTAGACCTCCTTCCAGATTTAAGTACCTATAAACAAATTCACATTGTTGCATGCGGCTCTGCCATGTATGCTGGTCTAATCGGAAAATATCTAATCGAAAAATATGCCGGCATTCCTTGTACTGCTGAAGTAGCTAGTGAATACCGTTATAAAAATAATATATATGACCGTAAAACATTAGTTATCCTTGTTTCTCAGTCAGGCGAAACAGCTGATACCATTGCCGCTATGCGCGAAGCTAAAAAGCAAGGTATAACAACCATGGCTATCGTCAATGTTAAAACGTCGACTATTGCCAGAGAAGTAGACATTCCATTATTTATCGAAGCCGGACCAGAAATAGCTGTTGCCACTACCAAAGCCTATCTTCTTCAAGTAGCACTATTCTCTTTAATCGCCTTTAAATTAGCTAAAAACAACCTTGAAAACCCGGATAAAATACTTAAAGACTTTGAAAAAATACCAAGAATCGTCAAAGAAATATTAGACAAAAGAGAAAACTATAAAGAAATCGCAAACCAAATATATCAAAATGAAAACGCCTTCTTTATTGGAAGACAAATGGACTTTGCTATATGTGAAGAAGGAAGCTTAAAATTAAAAGAAGTTTCCTACATTCACTGTGAAGCTAAAGAAGCTGGTGAACTAAAACACGGAACAATATCGCTGATTAACAAAGGTATGCCAGTATTTGGCATCATTACCGATGAAAACCTTAGAGATAAAACACTTGCTAACATCAAAGAAGTTGAATCAAGAGGCGCTAAAACGTTTATAATTACAACGGATAAGTTAAAAACAAGTGATAAAGATATCACTGTTCCAAACACATCCGCATTCACTGTTGTCTTAGAAATTGTTCCAATCTTACAGTTAATTGCTTATGAAACAGCTAAATTAAGAGGCTGTGATATTGATAAACCAAAAAATCTCGCTAAATCTGTAACCGTAGAATAAAAAAACAATTAGCTTTTCAAAAAGTTAATTGTTTTTTCTATAACCTCTAAATTACTGTTATCATTAAAACAATGACTACCACCTTTAATAATTTCCACATCTACACTAGGAACCATCTTTTCTAAAATCAAAGAGGTCTTATAGCTTTCAACCTTATCGTTATCTCCGTGAAAAATCTTAATATCGCATTTCTTTTCTTTTAAAACTTTTACTGGATCATATCTATTTATATCATTTATTAAATTCATATTAAATTTTGGACCAGTTATTCCAAACATTGCATACCCATCTTTTTTTATTTTAGCAATTGCCTTTTCGCCTAAAAATTCACTGACAAACCAAGTCTGTGGATTATTAATCTCTTTTTTATAACCAAAAGCTGGAGACCATAAAACTATTTTTTCACAGACACCCGGATATAAAGTAGCTACCGCACATCCATAACTAGCCCCAAGTAAATAAAGCTTCTTATAATCACAAACTTTTAATATTTCCTCTAAAACTTCAAGCGTTCCTTCCAAAGTCAAGTCTAAACTACTCCCAGATGATTCCCCATGACCAATTAAATCAAATCTAAGACTATCAAACCCTTCGTCAAATAATCTTGAAGCTAAAATATCAAAATTACCATAACCTGTTTTATCCATTCCAAGTCCATGAATCATAACTATAAGCTTATCAGTATTACCATAAGTATAAATATATGCATACTTATTACCCTTAAAATTAATAAAATCGTGTTTAATCATTATAATACTCCTTTCAAAAAATAATCATGCAAAAAGACAACGATGACAAGTCGCTGCCCAGTTTCATGAATCAACTTATATTTTAGTCAGCATATAAGTTGCTTATTGATGAAGTATCTCTCTTCATATAGCTATATCCTTAATAGAAAATAAGACCGATAAGGCATTCATTTTTAGCAACAAAAGATATTTAATTATCTTTTAAAAACTAAAAACAATAAATATTATTTTTAAATAATTAAGTATATAAATATCTTAATAAATAAAAGCAATAAATAAAGTTTTTAATTAGTTACTACTCTCTATTAAGTACTTTAACTATAGCACATAATATTCTAAAAAACAAGAATAAAATCTAAAAAAGTAAACATTTGACAATTTTTTACTCAGTAGTAGTCGTATCACTTGTATCATTAGCCGTATTAGTTCCTTCATTCGTCGTATCTAAAGTATCATCACTTGGACTTTCTTCAGGTCCTTGAACTTCTTCCTTAGCTTTAGCTATAATCAACGTTACAGTCTCTGTATTTTCAATCTTTTTTCCACCTCTAACACTTTGACCTAAAACCGTATTTTCATCCTCATTTGATTCCTCATATTCAAGTTTATATTTAACACCTTCCTTATTAAATTCAGCTAAAGCATCTTCCAAACTCATTCCTTTAACATTAGGAACCGTAACTCTACTATCTAAAACACCAACAGTTAATTTAATAACCTCGTTTTCAGCAGCTTTAGAACCACCACTTTGTTTTAACACAATTCCAACATCTTCCTTATCCTCTACAATTTTTTGAGTCTGTGAACAATTTAATTTTGCCTCGCGTAAAGTTTGACAAGCATCATCATAACTTTCACCTATAACATTCGGAATATCTATATTTTCAGTCTCATATATATGATAAACAAGTATGCCACATGCCCCTATCAAAACAATACAAAGTAAAATAAAGAAAAACATCATAAATTTTTGAAAAAAACTCATTTTTCTCTCGGGTTTACCCTCTTTATATTTAACTTTTGTCTTATCTCTTCCACCTTTTCTTTTAACCTTTGTTTTAGTCTTTACCTTAGTGTTTGTAACATTATCATCATAATCATTCTCAAAACTAAAACCACATCTTTTACAAAATAAAGCATCATCTTCATTTAAAGTATTACATCTCGGACAATATTTCATTATAATCACCCTTTCACTTTTTTATATTATACCTATTTATAAATAAATTATCAAATTGAAACCTATTGAATAGTAAAATAAATTATGGTATAATTTATCTGTAGCAATTTTAGGGGTGTAGTTCAGTTGGTAGAACGTCGGTCTCCAAAACCGAATGTCGTGAGTTCAAGTCTTGCCACCCCTGCCATTTTTGTATTTAAAGATTTTAAATCTTTTTTAATAATAATTATTAGAAGCACTAATAATGAATAAAATAGATGCAAAAAGATTATTTACAAGTAATGACATTAATTGTATTAAGATTGATACAAAAAATAAAACAAACATATAAATTCATTTAATAATATAATCTTGCTAAAACATCAAAAATAAAAAGCCTAATCAAATTAGATTAAGCTTTTTTTTATTATTCATTAGCCTCGTGAGATATTTCTTCAATTGTCTTATTATCTGATTTAAGCAAAGCCATACTTGTCCAACTTGAAGTCAAACCATAATCAATATAAATAAGTTGACCTGACATATAAGAACAAATATCACTACCGACTACCACCATTGGATAACCCATATCCTTAGGTTCAGCCGCATATCCATTCCAGCTCTTTAAGAAAATATTTTCAATCATCTTAGCCCCTTCTGCTGCATCACCTGTTGGACTTGTAGACTTATTAAAGTCCTCAGTTAAACCTGTCGTCGTATCACCTGGATTAATCGCATTTATTCTAATCTTTCTATTAATAAACTCCGGACTCATACATTTATAAGTTACATAAGAAAGTAAACACTGTTTTGCAAAAACATACGAACTACTAATTTCCTTAGGGTGTTCCTCATACCACTTCATAGCTTCATCCCAAGTTTTTAAGTTAATAAGCTCAACAGCTTTTGGATAAACTTGTTGCCAACCAAAACCTCCAACAGAAGCAATAAAAGTTACTGACCCATGATCACTAATTCTATCAAGTAACCTTTCTGTCATATATTTTTGACTATAAAAATTAACCTTTTGAACAAGAAGTTCTCTGCCTTTAAAGCCAGCTATTCCATGACATAAAAATAACGCATCGATTTTATCAGGTAAATCTGAAATCACCTTATCAATTTGATCCTTATCACTTAAATCCGCTTGATAAGCCTTTTTAACTGGTAAATCAATTGGATTAACATCTATCGCATATACATTAGCACCTAGCTCCAATAAAAGCTCAGTTGCTGATTTGCTCATTCCTGAAGCTGCACCTGTAATTACGACATTTTTCCCTTCGTAACCAAATAATTTTTTTAAATCCATATACTCATATCCTTTCTATCTTAATTATATCATCTTTAAACACATCAAACTTATAAAGCCACATTTAAAACACTAAATTGACATTATACTTTACTATTAAAAAAGCCTTATGTTAAACCTAAAACTTATTATCTTTTATAAAAACCATTTAATTTCTCTTGCTCACCTACAAGTGATACTGGATTAGTAATTTTTAACCTTTCCTCTACCTGTTTCTTTATCTCATCTTCTAAGCCAAAAATATCCGTAGTTGTAACTTTTCCACCAGCATTTTGCATATTACCACCACCACTTTTTATTACTTCTAAAGGCTGAAAAGCTAGTAACTCTACTTGTGGTAAATCTAAATACTGCAGTTTAGCTAAAACCTCACCAACATTAAAATCACCTCGGCTTCGCGCACTTATCCCAACCTCATCTGGACACACATAACCTAAAACAAAACTCGCATCCACATTATAATTAAGCATCTGATCTGCCGCTTTCGCTAAAGTAATCTGATTATAAATAGTTGAAGGTTTATTTCTGTTTATCGTAAAAGAAACTGTAGGCGAACCCAAAATTTGTGGATAAGCCATAATAACCGTATTATTCACTAGCATATCCTCTGGAATATTCTCATCTATAATCTCTTCTTTACCAAAAATAAGCGAATTAATCTCCATTGCTTCCTTAAAATCAGAAACAAACAATCTATTTACCGCATCATAATTTGCTCCATTATTACATAACTCCTCCGCTGCCTTAAAAGTAGATGCTGATGTGTTCTTTTGAAAACGTTTAGTATCTAAAATAACCCCAGCTAAAAGGGCATTTGCAAGCTTTGCAGAATAACGAATATCTCTTTCTTTTAAAACTCCAGTTATAATTTCACTCGCACTAGAAGCCTTTATATCGATATATTTATAAATAGCCGGAATTGTAAATTCATCATCCTGATGATGATCGACAATCATAACATCACCAAATTTATCTAAATAATCTTTCACAGACACCATATATTTCTTATTCACATCTGTCGTAATAAGTAAAGAATCATTATCAACAAGTTTCTTGAAATCATTTAAATTAATAATATTATAATCACGTATAATACTAGTTAGTAAATTGATGAAGTTGCAAATCATTGATTTATTAGTATAATATTTTTACTTATTTTTATAAAAATAAGTAAAAATTACGCGATTGAGTTTAGGCAGATTATAACACGGGTTTTCATATCCATTAAAATGACGGCCTAGCTCTTTTCTTTTTATTATCCTAGTTTTAGAATGTGAGGATTATTTATTTAATCTTATATAACAAGCGTGATGAGGAATATGAGGACAAAGAGTTCAATCGTAAATGAAAGGATGGTGCTTATGCGTAATTGTTTAGCCATTGATGTAGCTAAAGGGAAAAGTATGGTTACTTTAATTAGTTCTTGTGGTGAAGTTCTAATTGAACCATACGAAATTAATCATTCTATTAATGATTTTTCTAATTTACTTAATAGAATTAATAAATTGAAATTAGGAAGCATTTCTGTAATAATGGAATCTACTGGTATTTATCATAGACCAGTAGAGAGATTTTTCTTAGAAAATAATTTTAAAGTATTTGTTATTAATCCTATTTATGGAAAGATGCATAAAAGAAATTTAAGAAAAACAAAAACTGATAAAGAAGATTGCTTTAATTTGGTTAATTTATTTCTAACTAATACATTTAAAGAATATATCAAACCTGAACAGTTATGTTTGGATTTAAATGCTTTATCAAGACAATATTTTGCTTTAGATGAATTATGTGTAAATCTGAAAAATAGATATAGAAATTTGGTTTATTTATGTTTTCCTGAATATGAATTAATATTTAAAAATAATACTATTTATTCAAGCATTGCCTTAGAATTTATAGAGAAATATCCACATGCTGATATTATTGCAAATACTAGAATAGATTGTTTACAAAATTTTTTTAAAAAGCATAATTTTAGTTACTGGAAGTCTAAACCAATCAAAATTAAAGAAGCAGCTTGTAATTCTTATCCTTCAGTTGATATGAATGATGAAACTGTTTCTAATTTATCTCAAATATCTAGACTGGTTAATGAATATCAAAAAGCAATTGATATTATTAAATATAAAATTACTTGTTTAGCTAAGAAATCTAAATATTTTGAAACAATTAACTCTATTTATGGCATTGGTGAGTTTTCTGCTTCTATCATTATTGCTGAGCTTGGCGATATTAATAGATTTAATAATATTAAAGAACTAACTGCTTATTGTGGTTTAGATCCTTCTATTAAACAATCTGGAAGAAGTATAGATATTCATGGTCCTATATCTAAATCAGGTAATAAATATTTAAGAAAGATATTATTTGTTAGTTGTCTAAATATTGTTAGATTATCTCCTAAATGTCATATTGAAAACGATATAGAAATTTATTACAGAAAAAAGCGTAATGAAGGTAAACATCATTACGCAGCCATTATTGCTTGTACTACAAAGCTTCTACGCAAAATTCTAGCTTTATGTAAGCAATTAGATAAATAGTAGTTACACCACTAACTACACTTATATTATATACCAAATAACACATTATTTGATAATTTTTAAAAAATATCAAATTTCGTGTGTTTTTAGCGTGTATTAATATATCATAAAAATTAATAGTTGACAAATCTTAGAATGTCATTTTTATTACTAGCAAGTATTCTTTGTACTCCAAAATCTAACTTTGATGAAATATCATTAACAATAATATAGGCATCCTTTCCCAAAGAATCTACCAATGTCCCGATTCCTAAAGCCGACCCAATCGCATCATAATCAGGATTATCATGTCCAGTTATAAAAACCTTTGATGCCTTTTCTATATGCTTAACTAAATTATCAGTAAGCGCTTTAATCTTATCATCCATTATTTCCTATCCTTTCAAATTAACCTTATTATACTATTTTTTATAAAACATCGTCAATTTACTTATCAAAAATTTTCTCGAACATATCTTCTATGAAACTATTATCATTTATTCTCTTTTCCACATACTTATTAAAATTGTTCTTATTGATTTTATCATTATTAAAAACATTAAAATAATTAGGATAATTATCCACAATATAATATTCATGATTTATTCTAAAAACCTTATAAAATAAAGTATTATATTCCATTACACCCTCACTGGTATAAGTAACTGATAATCTAAACCTTGGAACGCCTTTATTTTCTACGACATTTAAATAATTAAAAAATAACAAAAGTCCTAAACATAAAATAGTAATTCCTAAAGTCAAAATCCATTGCCAAACAACTCTATATTTTTTTAACATCTATTAAACCCTATTATAAACATACATAACCCAATAGCTATATAAATACAGCCCCAGCTTCTTTCTGGAGAAATAACTATCAAAGCAAAAATAATCAAAAATAAGCCAAAAAAACATTACGAATATATAATTTTAAAAATCCTATTAATAAACAAATTATTCACCGCTTTAATACTCCACAAATAGCGAATCCAACTTAATTTTATTACTCCATTTAAAAGTAACTCTATTTATTAACGATAAATATCCAAAATTCTTGATATAATACAATTTTATAAACTTTTTTCTGTTAAAAACTACCTACTTTCATTTTCAATTATCCTAAATTATAAAAAAAGATAAAAAAATTATTAAAAATATTTATTGCTTATCATAATTCTAAAAACAATTTTAAATAAGTGACTTTTTATAATAATATATTATAAAAATAGGCGTGATAATACGATTTTAAATATACTCTTTCTCTTAATCAGTTTTTGCGCTATTATTAAATCCTCCGATATTGTAATAAATACGGCATCTTTCTTAGCCCTAAAACTTAAAATACCTAAAATACTAATCGCTCTAACAATCATATTCTTTGGAACGTGTACCCCTGAAGTTGCCATCTCATTTCAAAGTATAAGTCAAGGTAACAGTTACATTGCCTTTGCGAATGTTATCGGAAGCTGCATTGTCAAAGTCTTTCTAATTATTGTTCTTGCCAATTTTATCCATTCGATTAAAGTTAAACACGCAACCATAAAAAATTACCTTTCCTAACCATCATTACTTCAATCTTTGCCATTCAAACATTAGACAGTCTTTTTAATCCAAAAACCGATAATACCTTTTTACGTTCAGATGCTCATATTTTAATTTTACTTTTTTGTTTATTTATAGTCTACTTAGTACAAATACTTCTTCATAAGAAAAAAGAACAAAACGAAAAAAATATCAACATCAAATATACCCCTTTGCTTGCTTGTTTCTACCTTATTATTTCAATAGTTCTCATTATCTATAGTAGTGAACTAATCGTAAACGAAGCTAAAGTAATTACTCAAAATCTAAAAATAAGTGAAAAAAGAATTACCATGTTTATAATCGTTGTTGGAACAAGTCTCCCCAAAATTATAATGACAATTGCAGGCGCAAAAAAATAAATTTAATATAGCTAGTAATATTATTAGAACTAACATCTTTAATATTTGTGTTGTTCTAAGTCTACCAATCTTATTTTATAAAAGTATTATCTTAATCGGTTTTGGAAGCATTGACATCATTATAATTTTCCTATCTTCTTTCTCTTTATCTTTGCCCGTAGTGAAAAAAAAGGCCTTATAACGATTATAATATTCATACTCTATTATACATACCTTCTAGTTTAATTTCTTCGCATGAACAACAAGCCTTTGCGTATTACCATAACATGTCGACAACGTTAAAATTTTATCGTTCGCACCAACATCTACCTTAAAATCATAAATACTTCTACTTTTTAAAACATTTACGAAGTCTAAAAATTCTTGTTCTGTAAACATAGTTTTTAAATAATCAGAAGTCGTATCTATTGTATATATCGAAAAAATTTGCCAATTGCTTGCTTCATTAATTGTATTAAATGTAATCACTTGATTGGTTTTATTAGTATACCAACTTTTATTTAAAGTTCTATATAACCGAGCAAACATTACCTTCGCACTATCATGTCCATAAATTATCGTATTTTTACCTAATGTTGCTGCATTATTCCTATAATCCATAAATACCCAACCATAACGATTACTATTATTTTCAAAATCATGACTCAAATAATAATCATTATCACTATGCTGTACAACAGGATAATCTATATTTGTTCCATTTACAGTTAACCACCCTACAGTCTCACTATTTATCTGTTTAAGTTCATTAAACATTTTTGAATACTTTTTGTTATAAGGTGTAGTTTCTACCTTTTTCGTAGAATCAACATTATCGAGTTTTATTTCTATTTTAGGCTTATATTTAATTATTTTTTTACTTAACTTTTCTGTAGACTTTTGTGAAAACCAAAAACTTGCTAAATAAAAAATTACAAATATAATAATTATTATCATCAAAATAAATAACAAATTCATTACTATTTGTTTCTTTCTATTTTCCTTTATATAATCACTTGAATATATAATCTTTATTTTAATCTTTTTATATCTTTTTTTAATCTCTTTTAATCGCTTAAAATCACGAACTACATCACCATTATTTTCATAAATATATACTGCAACATCATAACGATTATAAGCATCGAGTGTTTGAACAGCTCTCAAAACAGCATTGTAATTATATTCTTTAATATCATAATGTATATTATCTTTTTTCACTAAAGTCACATCCTATTTTAAGAATATCACATCCTATTAAAAAAGTAAAATATATTGTAAATGTGAAAATTATATGATATATTTATAATAGGAAAGGATGGTAGAAAATGAAAAAACTACAAATGTTTGGATTTGCATTTCTTTTAATGTTTGCCGGATTATTTAATGTTAATGCATTAAGCTTTAGCTTTAGTTCTTCAAGTGACGGTTCAAGCAAAATAACTTATACAAAAGAAGATAGTGAAAAATTATCTTATCAAGCTGTAAAAGTTACCTCTGAACAATATGCACAAATTGAAGAACAAATGAATAATTATCTAGATTCAATTCAAGATAATATTACAAATGCCTTCACTGAGGGAGAATATAAAGATTTAGCCGAACAAGCAAACAGTGCTCAAGAAGCATATCAAGCAGCAGAAAAAGCATATGAACAAGAGCAAAATGAAGATAATAAAGAAGCCTTAGATCAAGCAAAAGCTACATATGAAGAATATTCTAAACAACTTATGCAAGCTATGATGAAAGTAATATTTAAAAATGCAGAAACTTTAAGTAAAAATATAAGTGCAATTGCTCCATATAATGTTGATGGTACATGGACTGATTACACTGAAAATGAAGGCGAAGTTACAGTTGATATGACAAATGCTAACCCTGGTGATGTTTATCTATTATATTTAAAAGCCGACGATTTTAACGAATATTCTGCAGACAATGTAATGTTATTTGGTATATTTACTAAAGATGGTTCTCAAACTATTGAACCTGAATTACCAGAAACAACAACACCAAGCACTGAACAAACTGATAATAAGCAAACTACAAATCCAAAAACTGGTGTAACAGTTCCTATTGTATTAGGAATAAGCACAATTGCTATTGCAAGTTTAGCTATTATCGCAATTCGCAAAAAACAATTATTTAAACAATTGTAAAATAAACAGAATATAAAAAATTCTGTTTTTTATTAAAAAAGGAATGATAATAATGATTAAAATTTGTTTTGTTTGCTTAGGTAATATTTGCCGTTCGCCCATGGCCGAATTTATCTTTAAATATCTCGTAAAAAAAGAAAATTTAGCCAATAAATTTTTCATAACATCTAAAGGTACCAGTAATGAAGAGCAAGGTAACAATATGCATCCTAAAACCATTAAAGAACTAGAAAAACATCAAATACCATATACTTCTCACTATGCCACCCAAATAACTAGAGACGACTACGAAAAATATGACTATTTTATATGTATGGATACATATAACTATCATAACTTAAATCGAATTTTTAAAGACGATAAAAACAAAATTCATAAACTATTAGAATTTTCTGATATCGATAAAGATATTGCCGACCCATGGTACACTGGAAACTTTGACCTAACTTATATTGAAATAGAAGAAGGATTAAAAAATTTCCTAAAATATTTAAAAAAACACGAATTATAAAAAAACTTCAATGAAGTTTTTTTTAATTTATAAATTTATTTCCACTCTTCCAAGCATCGCCAATCTTTTCTCCAATTTTATAATATCCATTTTGAAATTGGTCAAATACAAATGCATTCAATTTAGTTGGATCTACCTTACCATTTTCATCCAAAACAGCTTCATCAGCTTGCACATTAACAATATCTCCAACCACTCTAAAACCATTTTCATCTTTTTGAATTTTATTAACCTTGCATTCCAAAGTAATCGGATATTCCTCGATTATTGGAGCATCTACTCGTTCACTACGAACTGCATGCATCCCAGTTCTTTCGAATTTATCCTCCACTCTATTACCAGAAACTGTTCCAAAATAGTCAGATTCAGCCAAATGAAGAACATCGGCAATACTTACTGTAAAACCCCCTCTTTTTTTAATATTCTCTGAAGTCTTATGTGTTTCCGTAATATTTAAAGCAATTTGACTTGAACTACAAATTCCACCCCAAGCCATATTCATTACATCAACCTTATCATTATCTCCATATGTTGCAATCATTAAAACCGGCATTGGAAAAACATAAGGTTTAATTTCTAAATCTCTTTTAGCCATTTACATCCATCCTTTCTATTATTAATTATAAAGCTTTTTTAACATATGTAAATATCATTTTCTTAGACATTAACACAGCAAGCTTAAAAGCATATAATAAAGCGGTGATAAATATGGCAATAATCAATTATACAAGTAATGAACGTGACTTACTCGCCAGATTAATGCGAGCTGAAGCTGTCGGCGAAGGTGATATCGGTATGTTAATGGTTGGTGATGTCGTTTTGAATAGAGCCATAGCCAACTGTCTTACATTTAAAAACGTTCGTACAATATCCGAAGTAATTTATCAAAACCCTGGTGGATTTTCTGGAATTGATAGCCCTTTATTTTTCAGTAACCCAACAACCATCGAACGAAATCTAGCTGATAGAGTTTTAAGGGGCGAATATTATTACCCTGCCACCCATGCTCTATGGTTTTACGCTCCAGGTACTGGTAACGGCTGCGAAGCAACCTGGTGGGGACAATATAACACTGGAAGATATAAAAACCATTGTTTTTATGCTCCCTCACCCGGTGAATGCAAAGAAATAAGATAAAAGGAGACCATCACTAGTCTCCTAATTTTTTAGTTAATTTAAGTGTTAATTCACTTTCTTTTCCGTCTCTATTAATTGTTAACTTAACACTATCACCAATATCGTGCTTATACAAAATATATTTCAAATGAGCGGCATTACGAACCTCAGTTCCATCAATTTTGGTAATTACATCTCCAGCTTTAAGACCAGCTCTATCTGCATCTGAATCAGCTTCAACAGAATTAACCACAACTCCATTCTTAATACTATCATCAAGTCTAATGCCTTGTTGATATAAAGCTGCAATATTATCGACATCATATAGTGAAACACCAATCACTGGTCTCTCAACCTCTTCACCTTTTTCAAGCTTATCAAGCTGAGCTGTTGCCACTTCAATTGGAATAGCAAATCCCATACCCTCAACTGAAGATTCAACAAGTTTTACAGAATTAACCCCAATAACCTGACCATTAATATTTACAAGTGGACCACCACTGTTACCTGGGTTAATAGAAGCATCAATTTGAATAGCCTCCATCATATACTCTTGACCATCGTTATCTAAAGTAACTTCTCTACTCTCACCAGAAATAATACCTTTAGTAACAGTACCTGCATAATCCTGACTAACTGGCGTACCAACTGTAAATATTGTATCACCTATTTTAGATTTTGTACTATCTCCAAGTTCTGCAACTTCAGTAACTTTATCTGGATTAATAGCTAAAACCGCAATATCTGTATATTCATCAGTTCCTAAAACATCAGCATCTACTTCTTCTCCAGAAGTAAGTCTTACTTTAACCTCGTCAGCTCCTTCGACAACGTGGTTATTAGTTAAGATATATCCATGTCTACCATCTTTCTTATAGACAAAACCAGAACCATAACCTGTAAGTCGACCTCTGCTATAATTGTCGACTACAACAACTGCATCATAAACTTTTTCAACGGCTTCGTTAATCGAATCACTTTCTGAAATTGTAATGTTTTTCTTAGTTCCCGTCACAACTTCGCCATTATCTTTCATAAAAAACCAAGTTCCACAAACAGCGAGAGCAATTACTACGATAATCACACTAATATTAACTAATCTTTCGCGCATAATTCATCCTCCTAATCTAAATCTTCTATTTCCATCCAATTCTTTGGAAAACCAATTCGTTCCAAAATTCCTGATAAAGGAACTGTTGAAACAACATTATCTAATCTTCTAACTTCTCTTTTTATTTCACTCATCAAATCGCTAAAATCATCTTTACTAAGCATTTGTTTCAAGATAATTACTAAACTAAATAAATCGTTTTTTCCATATATGTATTCATCATCTTCTTTCGGAATATTTAAAAGTGTATGATACTTACAATCTGGAATAGCTCTTTGTGTTTTATGATCATATAAAATATCCTCATGCGCACATACATTTCTAAAATTAGAAAGTAAATTTAAATTAATTTCCATATTTTCCACTGAAATATTATAATATTTAACTATTTCTCTCTTATCTTCATATTTTAAAATATTGAAAAATTCCGACATAATTCCGAATGATAAAACCTTAACTAAAATCCATAAAGGAATATATCCATAGTTATCTATATAGTGCATAGTTGCTGTATGCTTTCTTCCGTTAACTCTTATCTGTCTCTTAACTTTATCTAAGACATCATGAACTTGTCTAACTTGTAAACTATCTTGCACAAAATTATTAGGATTTAAATAATCTTGTTCTTTAAAACCATACTTCTTCGATAATTGATAACTCGTTATCGATTTTATATTGTTTTCTACAATCAAAATATTCTTAAAAAAAGTATTTCTTATTTCCCTATCAAATACAAATGTCGCATAAAGCTCCTCAAAAGTAGTCCCAGGTAAAAAAGTATCTTTAACATTTTTTTTCATAAATAAATGTCTATATCCACTTATAAAGAAATAATTCTCTCTGAACAAAATATTTCGAGTTTTTTCTTCATCATTTATAATTAACCCTTTAGACCTCAAAATTTCCATTTGTTCATCTAAGGTTTTAAATATCTTACTCTTCATACCTTTCACCTACTACACATTATAGCACATTTTTACCTAAGTTTTATGATAAAAAGTTGAAATATTTAACTAGAAAAATATTTGTTTACAGCTGCCGCTACCACCTGAGCAATTTTATATTGATAAGTTTCCGTCTCAAGTAAATATCTTTCACTACTATTAGATAAAAAACCAACTTCTAATAACACGCCTGGTCTTGTAACTCGTCTTTGTAAATACTTCGTACTATTTTCTTTTAATTCTCTAGTAGAACCAAGTTCTTTTTTAAAATAATCTTGAAAAATTTCTGCAATTTTTTTATTCTCCGGATTAATTGTATCATAATATGCCTCTGCACCTGCTTGCGCAGTACTATCACTGGCATTTAAATGAATTGATAAATATAAATCACAATTAGAATTGTTAATTATATTAGCTCTTCTTGATAAATCACTTCTTTTTCTATTCCACGCATTATTTACCGCCAAATCATAATCCCCATATCTCGTCAAATAAACAACTGCTCCTTCCTCTTTTAAAACTCCCATTATTTTTTGACTAATTGCCAAGTTCAAACTAGCCTCTTCCATATCCTTATAATACGCACCGCTATCAGGACCACCATGACCTGGATCTAAATAAATAACTTTACCGATTAATGGAAAAGCCTTATCTTTCGCATAAACAAAATTAAACAAAAACATAAAAGCAATCAAAGTAATAATTCCAACTAGCTTATAATTCATTTTAAAATCACCATTAAAATATATGTAATAAACAAATTTAAAATGAAAAAACAGTCTATATGACTGTTTTTATCTATGTCTTCCTTTTTCTGGTTCATCAATTTCAATTACTCTAAAACCATCTAAAGACGACTTCAATTGATTTTTTGCCGTACTACTTGCCTCTGCTTTTTCTAAAGCAGGTTCTTTTGCCGTACTACTTACCTCTGTTTTTTCTAAAACAGGTTCTTTTGCCATACTACTTGCCTCTGTTTTTTCTAAAACAAGTTCTTTTGCCATACTACTTGCCTCTGTTTTTCCTAAAGCGGATTCTTTTGCCATACTACTCTTCTCTAATTCTTCAGGTGCTAAAGACTTCCCCATATTGTTAAGTAAAGACTCTTTCCGTTGTTCATCAAACACTACCTGTTTTACATTCCTATTTACTTTGTCAAAAGAATCATGAACCCTCTTCTTTAAATCTGTCACAAACAAATTAACCATTTGATTAGCATAACTTTTAATTTCATCATCATCTAATTTTCCATTAATGCTCTTTTTTAAAGCCAAAGTCACATTATCAATTAACTCATTATAATGACTTAAAGCAGTTTCTTCAGCTTTAAAATTTTTAACTAAACTCTCAAAGTTAGACTCTAAATCTGTCATAATTAACCACCTTTCTATCATCTTAATAATATCAAAAAATAAAAATAAAAGCAATGTTATATCCTTATTTTAAATAAATTAAACTTTTTAGAACTTTTAAAAGTAGGTAAAATTTCCCTTCCAAGTTTTTCTTCAAAATAACTTACCAATTTTAATTTAACTTTTGAAATTCCTCTATTACCCAAATTAACTTTATAAGCAACTATTCCCATTAAAATATCTTCAAGCTGTAAAAGAACGTTTTTTTCAGAATCAATTTCAGTTATATCTTTCACACATTTAAAATGATGGCTATTATTCAAACATTCTTTTAATTTTTGAAGTTCTTCAAAATCATCATATATTTTATCAGTATAAATATAGTATTCATTCTCTTTTAAAATCCAGTTATTCAAAAGTTGATAATAAAACTTATAAAAACCAAGTTCTGGATTATCTTCATGATACTTATGCAAATTAACCTTAGATGAATCTATACAAATACATCTAAATTCAATATTAAAAGAAATATACACGTCAATAATCTCCATATATAATTTTAATAATCTCTTTGTTACTTTACTCCATTTAACCTCATAAGATACACTTAAATTATACTTTTTCTTTAAATCATTAATTTTGGTTTCTATAATGCCTTTATCATTAGAATTAATCATCACTCCTCCAATAAAAATATACCTATTAGTATCCGTTATTGATTTTTTATTATATAAAAGATCTTGTCTACTCTCATCACAATATATTTCCATTTGTCACCAAACCTTTCAAATAAAAGACAGTCTATTAAAACTGTCTTATATGAGATAACCTATGACAACTAATTGCTTATCGTCGCCTTTACATGTAATCATCGTAATAGCATTTTTATTATAATCTCTGTCGATTATAACCCTGCCTGTTTTCGAAACTTCATATATATTAGAAATTTTATACTTATATAAAGCATTCTTATAATTAACCATTACTATATCGCCATAAGTAAGCTCATGTAATCTATGAAAATAAGCAATAGATGAATTGCCATTATGACTAGCTAAAATAAAGTTACCTAAATACTTATCTGGCATATCTGAAGATTTTAAAACTTCAATTCCTTTATCTACATTATTTAAGCTTGAATCTGTATCATAAAAATACTGCCTTAAACCAATTTTCTCAATTGTAATAATTCCTAAATAATTACTTACAGTAGTTTTTTTATCATCTGAAGTTGTTTTAGGAGTATCTTCTTCATCTTCTTTAAGCTTCACTTCTAAAGTATCCTCACTTTTATCTTCTGACACATTTTCTTTATTACATTCATTTATTACAGGTCTATAATCTAAAGCTTTATGCATTTCATCTAAAACATATGAACAAAAACAGTAATGACCTAAAATAATTAGCACTATAGATAAATTTTTAACTACTTTTAACACGTATCAAGATACCTGCAGCAAAAATTATAAAACTGAAAATAAACATTGAACTCATTCCAACACCAGTATTAGGAACATCGATTTCTTCATAATTTTCCAAAGTAAAATCACTACTAATATCATCCATTGTAATTCTTAAAGAAGCAAGCTTTTGTGAATTGCCTTTACAATAAACTAAAAGTGGCTGATTATCATAATATTCTTTTTTCTTCGTTAAAGTTATTTTTTCATCAGGAACTTTTTCTCCGTTTAAAGTAATCTCTAATTTATTACCGTCAATTTTAATATCATGATAATTACTTTTACTTACTTCAAAATTTTGTAAAATGTGATTCTCATCTTCTAACACTAATTTAGACCCAGTCACACCTTTATAAGTTTTATAACTAAAACTAGGCACTAAATCATGATTATTAACAAGCCTCATTATTTCATTTTTTTCTTCAGTTATATCGATAGCCTCACCAGTTTTATTTTCTCCTGTTGTCCATACAACCTCCATATCGGGTCTAACTGCTTTCCAAATAAGTTCCTGAGCCGCAATATAATATCTACTAGTTTGATGACCAGGGAATTCATAACCGTAGTATCCAATTTTCTCGAGTTTACTTTTAAGTTCATCGCTCATATCAACTGCTGACCAATCAGTATAAATATCATAATATTTTTCATTAATCTCCACGCCAGGTTCAATACAATATGCATATCTATCTCCTAATTGAAACTGTGTAACTGTGTTAGACATAAATTTTCCATCAACTGTAATATTATAAGCGATACCATGTAACTTATTATAAGTTATCGTTGTGCTTTCTAAAGCACTTGCCTTAACTCCAGTCATAATTACTAAAGCTAAAACACATAATTTAATTATTCTTTTCATATTACTCCTTTCTTGCCCCTTCATAGATATATATACGATGTTTTTTTCTGATTTCCTTTTTTTTCGTAAAATTTTTTTCGTTTTTTTCAAAAAAACAGAAAAAAACTACGAAAAGCGTTAATTTTCATAGTTTATTTTATAAACAAGCAACTAAAAATCTATGATAAAATGTATGGATCTTGCATGGTTCCATTTCCGGAAAATTCTATTTTACTTGGGTCGATATTGATTACTGGTCTTACTCCATAAATATCATTTACTCCACGTCTTTGAATATTACCCGTTGATTCTACATCTACATTTGCCGCATAAAACCACACATCAAAACTGTATGAAGTCATTGTCCAATAATTATTACCGCTATACAAATAATAAAGCATATTGTTTGAATTAAAAGTTCCACCAGCCATTTTTGCTTCATCCATTGTAATTAGACCAACTGGATATGTAAGTTTTCCATTACCTTTTGTAGTACTTGCACTAAAACTATCGTTAATTGGACAAAATAAATTTGGAAAACCATTACCCATACCATAATAAATTGTAGGGTTTAATCCATATGCTAAATTACTCCAAGAAACATTTGAACTATCTACAATAATTCGGTTATTACAAAATACTTCATTTTTGGAAAGTTTTTCAGTATAATTTTTTAAATTATTATTATACCAACTATCTAAATATGTTTTTACCGTACTATTCACATCATTACTTTGTGACTGTTCCTTTGTCGTAGTTCCATATCCTAAGCCACTTAAGGTCATATTTGTAGATGAATTATATTTTTTAGTATATGATAAAAGCTGACAAACTGCATCCTTACTTGTACTAAAACATGTATAATATCCTACTTTATCAGGCGCGATTGTTCCTCGAATTAAATCTCCAGAAAGTTTATAACCTCGGTTATTTTTATCTAATGTATAACTTGTTCCAAAATAATAGTTTGCCGTATTTGATAAATTAGATTTATTATATGTCGATAAACCGCTATTTGTGCCAGTAAAATTATTTGGATTAGCATGCATATATCCAATATATGTATTATCATTATTAAAATTATTAAATTTACTAGTTCCAATCTGTCTATCACTTGATGATTCACCGTTTATATGAGGATTTTTTCCGTCATATATAAGTCTTACGGTTCCATCTCCGTTTACTCTTATTACTCGCCAATAGAATCCGGCAAATTTAACATAATTACTTGATGTAGAACCACGGTAATAATACGTCATTCCATCATCATCGCTGTTGGCATACATTCCAACACCAGTTATATCATAACTTTTTGGTATTTGTGAATAAGTATAATAAGTAAAATCGTAAACAACTTGACCCGAATCAGTCATTTCTTTAGACATATTAATGATTTTATATATTTGCGGCTGATTATTTAAAGTATCAATTCTAAAAAAAGTATAATAATTTTCTCCTTCGTTTAAATCAAAATCATTTAAATCATAAGGGGTTAAATTAGAAATATTATAATTACCCGTTTGCTTATCAAAAGTGTATTCTGTTCCAAAATAAATTCTACTAGAGCCAATTTTATTTGATGAGATATTTGTTTCATGCTTCTCATCATATAAAATGCTTGGACTTGTCTTTGTAAAATCTGGCGTTCCTTTAGCTTCAATAATCGCCTTTGCTTCTTCAATATTTGGATTTTGGGCTTCAGTCGCAATTAAACAATCACCAAAATCATCAATATTGTTTTTCTTACAATATGAAGTATATCTAATTGCTGTTGACTGAGCTTTTATTTCACTCTCATTTACAGCTTTATCTTTTACATATGCAGTTACTAAATAATCGCCTTCATCTAAACCAGTAAATGTATAGTTTGGATTATCACTTTCTATATAGGTCTTCCCGCCATCTTTACTATAGTAATATTTATATAACCCACTTTCATTATCTGTTGCTTCTAAAGTTACTTCCATTACATCATCTTTAGTTTCGATATTCATATTTGATAAAGTTGGTTCGTTTCCATCTACTTTATATTCACTACTACATTTATTCGTAGTGTTTCCAACCATATCAGTTGCTTTTATACATAACTCTTGTGAATTTTTATTACTTTCTAAAGTTATAGTAGCTTTGTTATTTTCTAGATTTAATGCTTTATTAGGCGTGCAGTCTTTCCCTACACAATATAATACTTCTTTTACTTTATCATTATCTGTTACTTCCGTATTTAATGAAAGACCTTTATACCATCCATTTTCTCCTTTGACATTATCACCTATATTTATATTTACTTTAGGAGATGTATTATCTAAAGTTGTAAATGGTTTACTACTATAGACTACTTTCCCATTATCTCCTTCAGCTTTTACATACATTGTATATGTTGTATTTGGTTTTAAATGATATATGTTATATATGTTTTCACTGCTTTCATACCATGTATTATTATCTATAGAGTAATAATATTTTATTGCACCTTCCGCATCTATTTCTGCTTTCACACTTGTTTCGGTTGGAGTTAGTATAATATCGTTTATTCTTAAATTATCTTCTTCTGGACTATCGGCATCTGGAAATTCTGTAGGATGTCCATCTTGAACATAATCTAAATTTACATCAGCTTCCACACTTCCTACATCTTCTGGATTATTTCCGGTATATTCC
>CALVRJ010000009.1 GCA_944358545.1 uncultured Bacilli bacterium
TCAGTTATAGTATAAAAATTATAAAGAAAGGAGTTTCTAATATATGTGAAAAAATCACATAATTAGATTATACGTGTTTAATATGGGAAACGTCGTAGTTTCAATGTTTGCATTTATAGGGGCTTTTATAATTGCATTCTTTATACTTGCAATTATTATGTATGTATTTATGGGAATCTTTTTAGGAAAACTAAATAAAATTATGTATGGCAAAAAAACACCAATGGCCTGGATTCCAGTTTTAAACACATATTTAATGGGAAAACTAGCATTCAATAAAATAGTTGGTATTATCTTAGTAATTTTACCAGTTATAATTATGTTTATTCCGAATATTGACTTTTCAAATAAAAGTACTGAAGTTCAAAATGGAGTAACAATCACTCAAACGACAAGTATATCATTAAATACTATTTTATTACTAGTATATTCCTTAGTTTGTCTTATCATCTTTGTAATGACAGTTGTAAAATATTTTAAATTAAAAAAGAATAGAGTTCAAAAAATAGAAACTCCAGAACCTGAAAATACCATTACCCCTCCAGTTGGCACACCAATGGAAGTAACCCCACAAACCAATGTTACTTCTAATCAAAACATTGCTGAAAGCTTTAGCGTTCCAGATTCATTAAGTCAGCCGGTCCAAAATGACCAAATAAATGCCCAGCCAATACCAGCCGAGGAAATAAAGAATATTGAAAGTGTTCAAGGTACCCCGCAAACGCCAGGATTAGAGACAATTTCAATTGAATCAAATGTTCCATCAAATGTATTTCAAAGTTCAAATGCTCCAAAGCAAGAGACAAATACTGCAGAGCTAGTATCTCAGCCAGAGACATCACAAACTAGTTCTGAAACACCAGATTCTGTAAATGAGAAAGCTGTTCAAACTAATCCAGAGCCAAATAATTCGACCACAATTATTTTCGATGCTCCGGCAGCGCCTGTCAATCCAGTTTCTCAAACCCCGCAAACAGTATCTAATAACCAAGTAAATTCAGAACCAATTACACAAACAGTAACTAATAATCAAGTAACCTCTGAGACAGTCACCCCAACAGTAACTGATAATCAAACAAATACAAATCCTATCCCAGAGCCAAATAATAACAAGCCAAACTCAACCATTACAGGTGAGCCATTTGATATTTTCTCATCAAAACCTATTGATGT
This sequence comes from uncultured Bacilli bacterium, assembly GCA_944358545.1. Classification (GTDB taxonomy): domain Bacteria; phylum Bacillota_I; class Bacilli_A; order RF39; family UBA660; genus Coprosoma. The sequence goes on from CALVRJ010000009.1 coordinate 1,174, forward strand.
TTCAAATGATAAAAATAATTAGAAAGTTTTAAACTTTCTTTTTTCGTGCACTTCTTAAATATTTCATAAAACCGTGATATAATTATAATAAATCAAGGAGGAATTAAAGATGGAAACAAAAGAAAATAAAAAAATAGATAACAAGAAAGAAGAAACTAAAGAAGCCACCCTAGAAGATATTGTTAAAAATGATTATCAAGGTGCGACAATAGTTGACTTAAACGTTCCAACAAAAAAAATAGGTGTTGCTTCAGATCATCGCGGATATAATTTAAAACAAAAACTTACAAAATATTTGATTAAAAAAGGATATACTGTAATAGACTATGGATGTGACGATAAAAATAGTCATGACTATCCTGAGTTTGGTTTTAAACTAGGAAAAGGAATCCGTGATGGCAAAGTCGAAAAAGGCATTGCTATTTGCGGAAGTGGTATTGGCATTAGTATTGCCTGCAATAAGGTTAAAGGAGTCAGATGTGCCAAAGTAGATAACATCAAAGAAGCTAAATACACTAGACTCGATAACGATGCTAATGCTATTGCCTTAAACGGGGATATGCCAGTTTACCGGGCCAAAGATATATTAGATGTCTTTCTAAATACCGAGTTCAGTAACGAAGAACGTCATAAAAGACGAATTGAAATGCTAAATAATTACAATGATGATTAAAGCTTTTCTTTACATTATAATATTTGTTACTACAGTTTGGGCCTTAGAAAGCATTAATATAACAGGAATATTTAAAAAAAATAGATATTATGCACCAAGGGTATTATATCTAATAGTTGCCATGGCTTTATCGTACTTAGTAGTTAATTTCTTATACGATTTCTTTAGTGTTACGAAAATCGTATAATTAGAAAGGAACCTAAACGTATGAAAAAGCTTATTATAGTTACACTATTAGTAATCATAATACCTTTTTTAGTTGTTAAAATATTTGTTCCCACCGATGAAATAAGATTTAAAAATATGACAAATAATATAATTAGAGTTAAAAGCGAAGATGGAAGCGTCAAAGAAATACCATTCGAAGAATACGTCAAAGGCGTCGTTGCCGGTGAAATGCCCGCCACCTTTGAAGAAGAAGCTCTAAAAGCTCAAGCTGTTGCCTCACGCAGTTATGCTATGTATCAAATTGAAGGTAGTAAAAATAAAGATTATGATGTCTTAGACACAACGACAAATCAAGTTTATTTAACCGATGAAGAACTTAAGAATAACTGGAAAGATGAATATCCAGAAAAAATGAATAAAATAAAAAAAGCTGTAATTGAAACAAAAGGAGAATATCTGACATATAATGGAAAAGTTATAAATGCCATGTTTTTCTCAACTAGTACCGGTAAAACAGAAAACAGTGAAGACGTCTTTGTCTCTGCCCTTCCATATTTAAGAAGTGTCGATAGCGCATGGGACAAAGAATCACCAGTTTTTACAGATACAGCCACCTTTAGTAAACAAGACTTTTATAATAAATTATCTATACCCTATAACGAAACATTAAATGTAGAAATAACCTCTCAAACAAGTACTGGTCGTATAAAAACATTAAAAATCAACGATACCGAGTTTAATGGCCGTGACTTTGCCCAAAAATTAAGCCTAAGGTCCAATTGCTTTACTATAACCCAAAATGATCAAAATATAACTATTACAACCAAAGGATTTGGCCATGGAGTTGGTATGAGTCAATATGGCGCTAACGGAATGGCTAAAGAGGGCTATAATTATAAAAAAATTTTAAAACATTATTATAGTAATACTAAAATCGAAAAATTTTAGTATATTTTTTTTAAATTAGTCAAAACTGATATTAGAGGTGAAAAAAATGGAAAGAAAACTAAATAAAAATCTCATTTATATCATTGGACTAAGTATAGTTTTACTAGCTATAATAATAGGAACTTATTATGCCACGTATTCGCAAAGCAAATTAGAAGAAGAGGAAGACTACACTTACGTTTCAAAATTATTTGATGAACAAATTGAACCAGTCGTTAACTCTAATCAGTATCTCATAAGACCATATAATAACGAAAACGTTAAAGTAGTTCAAAACTTCTATGATTATAAAGGTAAAGAAAAAGACCAAGAAAATTCAATCATAAATTACGATACTACTTATCTTCAAAATAATGGAGTTGCCTATGGTGGAATAAATGATACATTTGATGTTCTAGCTGCCCTAGATGGAACTGTATCAAGCATCAAAGATGATAATTTACTTGGTAAAGTTGTAACTATAACTCATAGTAATGGAATCACCACAGTTTATCAAAGCTTAAGTGAAGTAACTGTTAAAGAAAACGACCAAGTAGTCCAAGGTACAGTCATTGGCAAAGCTGGAGAGTCAAACATTAATAAAGATTTAGGTAATCATGTATCATTTGAAATAATGAAAGATGGTAAATATTTAAATCCTGAAAACTGTTATGAAACATCTATAGATAAACTAAATAGTTAATATTAAAACATAAATAATAGTAAACAAAAAGCCTTATTTCAATTAAGAAACAAGGCTTTTATAAATTTTAGGGTTTGTTTATATACTTTTGCTAAAATTTACAAACAATTAAATCGTCAAAAAATTTTATATTCTATATGTTTCATTTTTATCTTATTTTAACTAATAATTTTATCGGTTTTTACCTCAAAAAAAGTCGAAAAAAAACATATCTTAATCTATAAAATACCCTCTTTGTATGATATAATATAAAAAGGAAAAAAGGTGATTATATGTTTTCAAAAGATATTGGAATAGATTTAGGAACGGCTAACGTTCTTATTTATATTAAAGGACAAGGAATAGTTTTAAATGAACCTAGTGTAGTTGCGATAGATGAAGATACTAAAAGACCACTTGCTGTTGGAACTAAAGCTAAAGAAATGCTTGGAAGAACACCTGGACAAGTTAAAGCCATAAGACCAATGAAAGATGGCGTAATCGCCGATTTTGAAACGACTGAGATTATGCTTAACTATTTTATTAGAAAAGTAAATGGAAAAAGCTTTTTTGCTAGACCAAGAATTTTAATTTGCTGTCCATCTAACATTACTCAAGTTGAAAAAAATGCCATTAGAGAAGCAGCTGAAAAAACCGGCGCTAGAAAAGTCTATCTTGAAGAAGAACCTAAAGTTGCTGCTATTGGAGCCGGTTTAGATATTTCAAAGCCAAGTGGCAATATGGTTATTGATATCGGTGGTGGAACAACTGACGTTGCCGTTTTATCATTAGGTGGTATTGTAAATTCTGCTTCTATCAAAGTAGCTGGAAATACTTTCGATAACGATATCGTCAAATATATTAGAGAAAAATATAAACTTTTAATAGGTGATGTTACAGCTGAAGACATTAAATTTAAAATTGGTACAGTCTATCCTGGTTCAAAACAAGAAAAAATGGAAGTAAGAGGAAGAGACTTAGTAACAGGTCTACCACATACTATAACTTTAACCTCAGATGAAGTTGAAGAAGCCTTAAGAGAAAGCGTCTACATCATCGTCAACACAGCTAAAAGTGTATTAGAACAAACACCTCCAGAACTATCAGCTGATATCGTCGATAAAGGAATAGTCATTACAGGTGGAGGAGCATTACTAGATGGTTTTGCCCAACTTTTAAATCATGAACTAAAAGTTCCTGTATTCGTTGCTGAAAGCCCACTTACATGTGTCGTTGAAGGAACTGGAGTTTTACTTGATAACATTCCTTTACTAGAAAGTGGTTTAAATAAAAATTATTAGACCATAATAAAACTAGAAAGGAAGAATAAAAATGGAAGAAAAAACAAAAATGTTAAAAGAAAAACTATTCAGAAAAAACCAAAGTGGATGGTATACAAATCCTAATAAAGAAGAAATTTTTAAATATGCTGATGGTTATATGGATTTCTTAAACCACTCTAAAACAGAAAGAGAAGCTGTTAAATATTTTAAAAACAAACTAGATGAAAATGGCTTTCAAGATATATGTGAAATAGAAACCCTCACCCCGGGTGATAAAGTTTATTATATAAATCATCATAAAAACATATATGCTGCCGTCATTGGTAGTAGTGATTTAAAAGAAGGATTCAATATCATAGGTGCCCATATTGATAGTCCAAGACTAGATTTAAAACCAAATCCTTTATATGAAAATACTGAACTTGCCATGCTTAAAACTCATTACTACGGAGGAATAAAAAAATATCAATGGTTAAATATTCCTCTTAGTATGCATGGCGTATTTATCAAAAAAAACGGGGAAAAAGTCGAAGTGAACATTGGTGAAGATGAAAATGATCCAATATTTACTATCGCTGACCTACTTCCACATCTATCAGATTGGCAAGAAAAAAAGAGGTTATCAGAAGCCATTGACCCTGAAAAGTTCAATATTTTAGTTGGTAGTATACCATATACGGTTGAAGACGAAAAAGATAACGTTAAACTTAATATCTTAAGCATTTTAAATCAAAAATATGGCATAGTTGAAAGAGATTTTGTCAGTAGTGAAATCGAATTTGTTCCAGCTTTTAAAGCCCGTAGTCTAGGTTTTGATAAAAGTATGGTTGCTGGATATGGCCAAGATGACAAAGCCTGTGCCTACCCTAGCTTAACCGCTTTATTAAAACAACAAAATTTAACTAGAACGGCAATTTGTATTTTAGCCGATAAAGAAGAAGTCGGTAGTATGGGCAACACTGGAATGTCATCCCATAATTTTGAATACTTTATCGGAAAATTAATCGAAAAGACAAATACCCAATCCAGTATTCACGAAATATATAAAAATACCATAGTTCTTTCAGCAGACGTCACAGCTGCATATAATCCGAACTATCCAGACATTTACGAAAAAAATAACGAATCATATATTGGACATGGACTATCTTTAATCAAATATACAGGTAGTGCTTCCAAAGGTGGTGCTTCTGATGCCAATGCTGAATACATTGGTTTTGTCAGAAAAATGTTTGAAGAAAAAGGTATAGCCTATCAAAATAGTGAAATGGGTAAAATTGGTGTTGGTGGTGGCGGAACCATCGCTTATATCTTAGCAGACCGAGGCATGAACGTCGTTGACTGTGGTCTTTCCTTACTGTCTATGCACTCTCCATATGAAATAACTAGTAAATTCGATCTATATAACGCCTATTTAGGTTATCAAACGTTTTATCAGAACGCCGAAACATTTAAAGACTAATGTTTCTTTTTTTGTGCTATAATAAGGTAAAGGAGTGGTTTTATGTTTCAGTACCCTATGTATCCTTACATCGATAGAGAAGTAACCGGCGAAATTCTCCCAACTAAAGGGACAATAAATGATCGATGGAAATTATTTCGAGGAAAAAAATATATTGCTTTTGTTAAAAGTGACATTGGTCTAAAAAGAAAAAATAACGAAGATTTTTATGGCATCTTTACACATCCAGAAAATAGAAATCTTGTTCTTGCCGCCCTAGCTGATGGCATGGGAGGATATGAAAATGGTGATAAAGCCTCAAGCTTTGCCATAACCGAAATAGGTAAAGCATTTAAACAGAGCTCTGCTAAGGAAATCAACAATACGAATAATTATCAACAATATTTAGAACAAAAAATCAAAGAAATAAATAAAAACTTAAAAACCGGAGGGACAACTTTAACCGGAGCCGTCATAAATGAAAACGACATTTTAACTTTTAATATTGGTGATTCTAGAACTTATGGTTATAAAGATAAACTGACCCAATTAACGGACGACGACTCATACCTTTGGCCATTATACAAAGCAGGTAAAATTTACAAAGATGACATTAGATTTATTAGTGGAAATAACATTATGAATGAAGCTCTAGATGGTTTACCATATGAAATTCACCCTAAATATAAAATAGTAAAAAAAGAAAAATATGACATGCTCCTATTAACATCAGACGGAATCCATGATATTTTATCTGACTCATACATGGAAGCAACTATCAAAGATTACATGTCACTTCCAAGCAGTATAGTCTATAAATTAGTTTTTGATTCTTTAAATCATCAAGAAGAAATATCGGACGATGCCTTAAAACGTATTGAAAATATTACTGGGACTCCATTTCATGAAACAGGCCCTGGCAAAGATAACGCCACAGCTATCTTAGTTTTAACGAAAAATATTAAAAGATAAGGAGAGGTAAATATGAATTTTATAAATTTAATAATATCTGCAATATCTGCTTTATTTGGATATCGCTTAAGCAAATACTTAATTGCCATTATTGGCCTATTTATTGGTTATAACCTAGGAAGTCAAATATTACCAATGTATATAACTGATAGTAATATGGTTTATGTTTTATCTATCGTCATTGCCATATTACTAGGCTTACTTTCATTTAGAATATATCAAATAGGTATTTTCCTACTATGCTTCTTCACGGCCTATAACTTTTTTGGCACAGTTCAAATTGGAACTGTAGAAATGGGACAATTCCAAACATATATTATTGGTGCTATTATAGGTGTTCTAGCTGGAGCCCTCGGAATGAGTTTTCAAAGACCAATAATCATTTTAGCTACCAGCCTCTTTGGTTCATTTACTTTTATCAAAACAATCGCTGACTTATTAAGTATTCAAAGTAGCGCCCTAGTCACCATTGCTTCCATCATCTTAACTGTTGTAACAGTATTATTCCAATTTAAAAACAGTCCGGAAAATTAGTATTATTCAAAAAAATATGTTAAAATTATAAACAGAGGTGAGTTTTAAGATGCAAAGTGAAATTACGAGAATCTTTCTAATGGTTATGACAACCTTTTTCTTCGTTGCCCTAATCGTTCCATTTATCAAAAAAATAGCTATTCACGTTGGGGCCCTCGATATCCCAAACAAAAGAAAAGTTCATAATAAACCCATGCCAAGACTAGGTGGTCTTGCCATATTCTTTGGTTTCCTTTTAGGATATATGATATTTGGCGAACCAAGTAGTATTATGAACTCAGTTTTAATCGGTAGTTTTATCATTGTTCTAATTGGAGCAATAGATGACATAAAACCTTTAAAAGCCTCAGTAAAATTTATTGCCCAGTTAGCTGCTGCTTGCGTTGTTACTATTTATGGTGGATTATTAATTCAAGATATCTCCGCCTTTGGCTTCTACATCAACTTTGGTATATTTGCCTATCCAATAACCATCTTCTTTATCTTAGGCTGTTTAAACTGTATTAACTTAATTGATGGCTTAGATGGCTTATGTGCCGGTATAAGTGCCATTTACTTTGCCACCATTGGTATAATTTCCATAATTATGGGCAAACTAGGACTTGAGTTTGTTTTAACCTTTATCATGCTGGGTTCAGTTTTAGGCTTTTTAGTTCATAATTTTCACCCTGCATCTATCTTTGCTGGTGACTCCGGGTCATTATTCATGGGCTTTATGATAGCTGTAATTGCCCTCCTTGGTTTCAAAAGTGTTACCCTAACCTCACTAATTATTCCTGTTTTAATCCTCGCAATTCCAATTTTGGATACAGTATTCGCTATTATTAGAAGGCTACTTAAAGGAGAGAAAATATCTAAACCGGATAAATCACATCTTCATCACCAACTACTGAATAAAAACTTCTCTCACCTAACAACCGTTTTAATAATTTATGGCATAAGCATTCTATTTTCCGCCGCTTCAATTGTATATGTTCTTCACGACAAAAAACTTGGCTACATCTTATATGCGATTTTAACAATTATCGTTTTAACCTTTGTTTTAAAAACCGACATTGTCGTCGATACTCATGCCTTAGCTGAAAAAATACATAAAAAGAAAAAATAATTATCCCGCATAATTATTTTTTTATGTCTCATAATAAAAATGGTGACTCATATGGAAAAAGAAATGATGGAATTATTAGATGTAATCTTAAGAAGCTTAGTCTCATTAGTAACCTTATTTTTAGTGACTAAAATGATTGGTAAAAAACAAGTATCCCAGTTTAGTCTGTTCGATTATGTAATTGGAATATCCATAGGTAACTTTGCCGCCGAACTTGCTTTAAACCTTGAATCGGAATATCTTCATGGTATCGTCGCCGTAGTTTTATTTGGAATAGTTGCTTACTTAGTAAATCTTATAACAATGAAAAATCTTAAAATAAGACAGTTTTTCATTGGACAGCCCACTCTTTTAATTGAAAACGGAAAAATACTTTATAAAAATCTCCAAAAAAATAAATTTGATATCAATGATTTATTAGAAGAAGCTAGAAGTAATGGTTACTTTGACCTCTCGGATATTGACTATGCAGTCATGGAAGCAAATGGTAAAGTAAGTTTCTTAGCCAAACCTGATTACCAAACACCAACTAATAAAGATTTAAACATAAACAAAAATCAAACAGGTCTATGTATTAATTTAATTATTGATGGTATCATTATGCATGAAGCCTTAAAAATTGTTCATAAAGATGAAAAATGGTTAAGCCATGAACTTAAAGTCAAGGGAATTAATCAAGACGATGTTCTTCTAGCCACCATAGATTTAAATGAAAAATTTACCGTCTTTCCAAAAATAATAAACAACCAAGACCCTGACCTTTTAAGTTAAACTAAAATATGCTAAAATAAACATAGGAGGAGTAACTATGTTTATTTTTATTATTTTGTATTTATTCGCTTTTGCTTTAATCATCATTATGCAGTATTTTCCTAAAAAGAAAATAATTTCAATTCCCATATCCTTAATTTGTTCAATTTTAATTTCATTTATAATTTGTTATTTTCGTTTTGATTTAAAATTTTTAAATTTAATTTATAACCTTTTTGAGGGAGAAAATTATGTTGGAATATCTTTTTACCTAATAATATGCTTAATAATATTCGCTCTTTTAAGAATAAAACTGTGGAAAAAAATTTTATTAACTTTTCTCACTCTTATATTTTTCTATATAATTTCTTGGATTAATGAATTTGCCTTTTGCGGTTCTGGCTTGTTTGGTGATTATAACCCCAAACCAGGATTTGAAAAATTTTGCGAAGTTAAAGAAAATATTGAAAACTTTCCAGTTAATGTGTTACCAGAAATTATCCCTGATGATAAAACCCATAATCCACCATATAAAAGAGCCTACGAAGTTTGCAATGGCATGACCAAAAAAGAACTAAAAAAATCATCTGTCCTTCCTGATATAGTATGCATATGTGATTATAAAGACGATAACAAAGCTAATAATTCCATTAAATCAGTAGAAGACTGCTATGAGAAAGCCCCTAAAATATTTAATGAAATATGCAGTGCTGAATATTGTCAAAAAGCATATGCTTCGATAACAGGATATCAAGCTGTGAATGAAAATCATCGCTAAACAATAGTTAAAAAGGTTAATATATGATAAAAAATATTAAAATAAACAATCAAAAAGATTTAAATAAATTTTATAAAAGACTATTTATCTATCGTTCATTTCTTTATAAGAAAGTAACTTTTACTGTGAAAAAAGATAAATATAACATTACTGATATCATTAATGCCTTAAACATCAAAAAAAGAAAACAAAGACTTGAATTTATATATGATACTTGTTGTAAAGAGATAGATGATTTCTATGACCATAAAGACATATGCCACTTTAAAAACAATAAATGCCTGGTTCAGCAACAACTTGGGAACGGAAACATTAATGGTTGTTGTCGCCTCTGTCCATTTCAAAGTGAAAAAGGCTGCCAAACTAAAAATCTTACTTGTAAATTATTTACTTGTTCTGAAGTTCAAAAAAGATGCCCAGTTATTAAATTTGAAGATTTAAATTTATTAAAAGTTTTAACTAGAAGACAAAGACATATAATAAGATCGTCATATTTTTCAAAGCGAGAATCAGTTTTATTTGATCTTTATATCGGTAGTATTCTTCTTTGGACAATCAGAATTGTAATAAGATGGTTATACGGATTTTATTACGTTAAAATGCACATTTATAAACATTGAAAAACAAAATTGAAGAAAAGATGCCACCGAATCATTATACTTTAAACATTTTAATAATCGAGATAAGCCATTTAATATTATTATGGTCAAAAGTAATTACATGAATCCTATTAATCTAGTAAAAAGTTTAATCAAACAAATGGAATATCAAGAAATAAAAGGCGAAGAAGGCAATAAAATATATTGTGTTTCCGCCGAAAAAATATCATCTAAAAGCTGGAAGAAACATTCAAACAACATTCGCAAATCCATCAACCGGCGTGTATAAAATAGTAGAATGTATAAAATGAAAATAATACCTTAATGCCTTAAATATAGGCTTTTTATTTACAAAACATAAAAAAAATGTTATAATCAAGCCTAGTGAAAAAAGGGAGAGGTATGTTATGAAACAAAGAAATATTGCGATAATTGCCCATGTTGACCATGGAAAAACTACATTAGTTGATCAATTACTTAAACAATCAGGAACATTTAGAGAAAATGAAGAAGTTCAAACCAGAGCTATGGACTCAAATGACCTAGAAAGAGAACGTGGAATCACTATCCTTGCCAAAACCACAGCCATTCATTATAAAGGATACCGCATTAATATCTTAGATACCCCAGGCCATGCTGACTTTGGTGGTGAAGTTGAACGTATCATGAATATGGTTGATGGTGTTTTATTAGTTGTTGATGCTTACGAAGGAACCATGCCCCAAACCAGATTTGTTTTGAAAAAAGCTTTAGAAGCTGGAGTTGTTCCTATCGTTGTTGTCAATAAAATCGATAAACCATCAGCGCGCCCAGAAGTCGTTGTTGACGAAGTAATGGATTTATTTATCGAATTAGGTGCTAGCCTTGAACAACTAGATTTCCCTGTTTTATATGCATCAGCTTTAAATGGAACATCAAGTACGGACCCAGATGTCTCAACCCAAAAGAAAACTATGGACCCAATTTTAGATGCTGTAATTGAAAATATTCCTGAACCAAAAGTTGACGAAAACGGACCATTCCAATTCCAACCAGCTTTACTTGATTATAACGACTTTGTTGGTCGTATCGGAATTGGTCTTGTTAAAAGAGGACATGTTAAAGTAAATACAACCGTATCATGCGTCAGATTAGATGGTAGTACTAAACAATTTAGAATTCAAAAAATATTTGGTTTCTATGGTTTAAACAAAGTTGAAATCGACGAAGCTCATGCCGGTGATATTGTTGCTATTGCTGGACTTCCAGATATTTCCGTTGGTGAAACAGTTTGTGAAGTTGGTCATGAAGAAGCCCTTCCAAAACTAAGAATCGATGAGCCGACTCTTCAAATGACCTTTGGAGTTAATACTAGTCCATTTGCTGGAAAAGAAGGTAAATTTTTAACTGCCAGAAAAATTGAAGAAAGACTGATGAAAGAAACTGAAAAAGACGTATCTTTAAAAGTAAATCAAATTGATTCCGAAAATTGGATGGTTTCAGGCCGTGGTGAACTACACTTATCAATATTAATTGAAACAATGCGTCGTGAAGGATATGAAATGCAAGTATCTAAACCTCAAATCATTATTAAAGAAATAGATGGCGTTAAATGTGAACCATATGAAGATGTTGAAATTGAAGTCCCTGAAGAATATGTTGGACCAGTAATTGAAGCCTTAGGTAATCGTGGTGGAACAATGGAAAACATGCATCCATTCGATAATCAAACAAAATTACTTTATACCGTTCCATCTCGTGGACTAATCGGCTTTACAACAGAATTTATGACACTAACAAAAGGTTATGGAATCCTAAGCCATTCATTCAAATCATATGAACCTATGTCTACAAGCAACATTGGTGAAAGAAAAGCTGGAGTTTTAGTAGCTATGGAAAGTGGCAAAGCAACAGCTTATGCCTTAGGCGCCTTAGAAGACCGTGGCGAAATGTTCATCGAACCCGGAACAGATGTTTATGAAGGAATGATTGTTGGTGAACATTCACATGAAAACGATTTAGCTGTTAATGTTGTCAAAGGAAAACAATTAACCAATACTCGTAGTGCGACTAAAGACCATACAGTTGTCTTAAAACGTCCAAGAGAAATGAGTTTGGAAGTTTGCCTAGACTATATTAATGAAGATGAATTAGTCGAAGTAACCCCATTAAATTATCGTTTAAGAAAGAAAATATTAAATACAAATGAGCGTAAAAAATACGATAGTAAAAAGGCTAAATAAAATAGCCTTTTTTATATTTCCTGCATTACCTCTGTTAAAAACTCTAACTTATCATTATTATACTGTGGAATAATCGAAAACCTAAATCCATATTCATTCGTAAAAGAAATCCTTATATCTGGACTTTGATATCCAATACTTTTTCTAATAACCACCTCACCATTTACACTGTCTTTACTATAAAGTAAGTCAATATCACTAAATTTGTCACCATCACTCGAAATTTGATTAATTTTGAAATTTGTTACCTTTTTATTAAAATTTATAACTATATAATTAGATGTCCTATCCAAAGAAATAATCTCGTTATTTTCTTCTTTTAAGTCTTTAACATATTTTATTTTGTAAAAATTCCTATTTTTATATTTTTTTGTTAACCTTTGTAAATAATTGTAAGTATTACTGTCCTCTGCTTGCTTTCCATTATAGCTTATATAACTATTAGATAATTTAAAATTATAAATATTCTTTTCTGTTTTAATAATTAAAGTATTATGCAAGTCATCACTATCTTCATAATAACTTTTTTCCACCATATTTTTAATCTTTTCAAAATCATTTCTGTTGATATAAATATCATTGAATTTTATTTCTGTAATCTTTCCTTCGATATTTAAGTTTGCTCCACAACCTGTAAATAGTAAAACCAATAAAAAAAACATTAATTTTCGCATACTCTTCACCTATTTTTATTATGAAATATAATCAAAAAAATAATACTCATGTAAGTATTATTTTTTCATTTTTAAATAATAATCTCTAAGCTCTTTAAATCTTTGATAATGTATAATTTCCCGCTCTCTTAAAAATGAAAGTGGACCTAAAACATCTGGATCATCCGTCAAATCCATCAGATGTTCATAAGTTGCTCTAGCTCTTTGTTCAGCTCCCATATCACTTTCAATGTCGGCAATATAATCACCAGAAACCTTAATATATGTCATATTAAATGGATTACCAAAACTGTCTGACGGGAACAAATCTCTACCAAACTGGGCATATTGTCCATCTAAACCTGCTTCTTTAAGCTCCTCGATTGTTGCCCCGTCCATAAGTTGATAAAGCATAGCTGAAATAATCTCGACATGAGCAAACTCCTCAGTCCCAATATCAGTAAGTAGTGCTTTTCCCCTATCGTCTGGCATATTATACCTTTGATCTAAATATTGCCATGCTGCTGCAAGTTCTCCGGCTGGTCCACCATATTGTGTCAAGATACATTTTGCCAGTTTTAAATTTTTCTTACGAATATTAACTGGATATTGTAATCTTTTTTCATATTTCCACATATAAACCCCCTCATAAAATTATTTTTCCCAAGGCCATGGTGAATTATTCCATGTCCAAGGATAACCAGTTGCCCCGTTTTTTAAAAGTGGTCCGAACTTATTTTCATATTCCTTCGTTACCTTTTTAACCTCGCCATTAAGAGAATCATAAAGTCTAATCATCTCTTGATCATTTGGATGTGTATCTAAATATAAAGCAACATCATGAGCTGCAAAACAATATGCATCAACTTTTGTCAAAAGCTCTGCTTGCTCATTCATCGGCCTGACATCAAATGGCTTAGCAATCTTGTATTGATTATATAAATCAGGAAACATATTTCCTCTGATAAAACCATTATAAATGTCATATAAATTATTTGGATTACTATTACCATTGTATCCACACTTGTTAAAATTCATATTATCCCCTGCTTGTTTTGCTAGTTTTAGGGAAAGCGTATTATCTCTAGGCATCTCTTGTTCAAAATTTCCCATTGATAAACCCGTAACCATATTAAAACCATCATTCAAATAATTATTCATTAAACCCCTCCTCCGTTTTTATCCTATGAAAATAATTATAAATGTTATAGGCAAAATAACCATACAACTTGCCAAAAACTAAAAAAATTAGTATGATATCTTAGTGAGGTGGGCTTTATGAGTAAAATTTATAACGAAGTAATCGACACATTTGGACCAAGTGACTTTATCAAAGGGTTAAATTATAATTCCAAATACGTTAAATTAGTCAAAATGGAAGAAGATGAAAATAATCGCTTTGGTACATTTTCCGTTAAATCAGAAAGAACATATGAAAATTATCATGTCGAAGTAAGCATCGATAAAAAAAATAAATTTATAGAAGAATGTTTTTGTACCTGTCCGCAGTATCGTTCAACCTCTAGCTGTAAACATATAACTGCCTGCATTTTAAAATATGAATATGAGCTGTTTACCGATAATGAAAATTTAAATATCGCTGATTATAAATTAGAATTGTCAGATGAAATCTTGAATAAATTTTATGTTCCAAAAAATAATAAAATAAAAAAAGAATTGCATTTAGAAATTAACCTCTTGCCCGACGAAGACTATGTCAGGGGAAGCTATATTCAAACCGAATATCGTATTGGTCATGACAAAACATATACTCTAACCAATAAATATTATAAATTTCAAGACGCCTATCAAAATCACCATAAACTCCAGTTTTCTAAAAACTTTGAATATGACCCACAAGTTTATTATATAAATAAAGAAGATAAAAAAATATTTGACTTTTCTGAAAGCTATCTTAGTCAAACACGTAATAATCAAGGTGATGTTATTTATAAAAATAATTTAAATAATTTTATGGAATTATTAAAAGACAAAGACTACAAAATAAAATATCGCGGGCCATATCATGGATACTATAAAGAAAACCCGCTTAAAACAACCTTAACTAAAGATAATGATTTATATACCCTTACTGTCGATAACTTTGAAACTCTAACCCCATTAATTGAAGGAAGCAAATTCCTTTATGATAGTGAAAAAGTTTATGAATTAACCCCAGAAATAGCTAAACTATATAATGAGTTATATGAAAATAACATCGATAGTTTAGTATTTAAAAATAAAGATTTACAAAAGTTTACTGGAGGACTTTTAAACATTATTAAAGATAATATAAGCCTTTCTGAAGATATTACCGAAGTCGTTATCCCAACTGCCCCTAGTGCTAAGTTGTACTTTGATTTTTATTATAACTCGGTCGAGTGTCAAATAAAGTTAAAATATGGTGACAGGGAAATTGACTACTTTTTAAACACTCCAGGAATAGCCAGAGATAACGAATATGAAAGTAATTTAATCGCCAAATTATCCGAAAACGGTTTTGAAATTGATTATGTAAACAAAACAATTTACCTAGAAGACGTTGATGACATCGGAGCTTTTTTAGAGGAAGGAATTATGCGCTTAAGCGAAGAATATGAAGTATTTACATCTGAAAAAATAAAAGCAACCCAAATTGTTAAAAACACCTCTAATAGCGTTAGCTTCTCTATTGGACAAGATAACATCTTATCATATAATTTTAATTTAGATGGCTTAAATCAAGGAGAATTAGCTGATGTCCTCTCCTCTCTTCGTCAGCGCAAGCACTACCACAGACTTAAAAATGGCGATTTAATTAACCTCGATAAAGATGAAAACCTAAATCAAATTGAAGAACTTGCAGACACCCTTGGACTTACTAACAAAGATATTTTAATGGGAAAAGGAACGATTCCTAAATATGAAGCTATTTATTTAGACAGCTTGCGAAAAGGAAAATACCATAAACTGATTAAAACCAATAACCTCTTTGATAATCTAATATCAAACTTCTATAAATATAAAGATGAAGAAATAAATCTTTCCAAAGATGAATTAAAAAACTTAAGAGATTATCAACTTACTGGTGTAAAATGGCTTTATAACATTTATAAAACTGGTTTTGGTGGAATTCTTGCCGATGAAATGGGTCTTGGAAAATCCATTCAATTAATTTATTTAACAAAACTTATTATTAAGGAAAATAAAAACGCCAAAATTCTCATTGTCGCCCCTACTTCCCTTATATATAATTGGAAAAAAGAGTTCGACAAATTTGGCTCAGAACTAAATTACAAAGTCTTTGCCGAAAACAAAGAACAAAGATTAAGTGAAATTGAAAATAATGATGTCAACATTATGATAACTTCATATGGCTTAATCCGAAATGATTACGAGGTTTATAGTAAATATAACTTTAATCTAATTGCCATTGATGAAGCTCAAAATATTAAAAATCCAAATGCCGGCATAACTAAAGCTGTTAAAGACTTAAAAGCCGATATTAAACTTGCCTTAACTGGAACTCCAATTGAAAACAACATCCTAGAACTTTGGAGTATTTTTGACTTTATTATGCCAGGCTATCTCGCCTCTAAAGATAAATTTCAAAAAATATATAATGTTAAAGACATGGACAGTGAAAAAAATAGCTTAGATAAACTAAATACTCAAATTAAATACTTTATCTTAAGACGTAAAAAGAAAGATGTTGTCAAAGACTTACCTGAAAAAATTGAAAATAATATCTACATCGACTTAGGTCAAAAACAAAAAGAAATATATGCCGCTGAAGTTCAAAAAACAAAAGACAGTTTAAATGAAATAGTTAGAGAAGAAGGCTTTACTAAAGCTAAGTTTAAAATCTTACAACTACTTACAAAACTTAGAGAAATATGCGTTGATCCATCTTTAGTTTATGAAAACTATAAAGGTGGTTCAGCTAAAATCGAAGAACTTTTAAAAATAGTCGAAGAAACCAAAGCCAATGGCCATAAAATGCTTATTTTTACAACCTACAAAAAAGCTTTAGACATGATTATTCCAAAATTAAATAATATTGGAGTAAAATCTTATTACATCGATGGATCTGTTCCTTCTAAAAAAAGAATGGAACTTGTCGATAAATTTAATAGTGATGATACCGATGTCTTTATTATCACTTTAAAAGCTGGGGGGACTGGTTTAAACTTAACCTCCGCAACTGTCGTTATTCATCTGGATTTATGGTGGAATCCGCAAGTTGAAAATCAAGCCACCGATAGAGCTCACCGTATTGGTCAGAAAAACAAAGTTGAAGTTATTAGATTAATCACTAAAGGAACTATTGAAGAACGTATATTAGAACTTCAAAATAAAAAGCGAAAACTAGCTGATATGCTTATTGATGGTGAAGGACATAGTGAAAATGAGTTTTCTAAACTCACTGAAGATGACATTAAAATGTTACTTTCAATGGATAAAAATTAAAAAACTACTTGAAAAAAGATGTATTTATTGATAAAATATATATGTCTTTCACATGGCGGAATTGGTGAAGGGGTTAACACGGTGGATTGTGGTTCCATTATGCATCGGTTCGAATCCGATATTCCGCCCCATTTTTGAAAGATAAACCTATATGGTTTTATAATAAAAAAGACTAGGAAATTCATACGAAAAGCCTAGTTTTTTGTTTATGAAAATATTAATATGCGTCTTTCAAATAAACAAGACGCAAAATTCATAATTTTTGCATCTTAAAAAAATTTTGACTGCACGTATGCGTCTTAAATATGAATGACGAAAAAAGATGTTTTATATTGCCATTATAAAAAATACTTGGAAATTAAATAAATATCTAGTTTTTTGTTTAATAATTATTCCAGTTTACCTTTGTCAATTAATGAAAACATAAAAATATCATATAAAACAAACCATATTAACCAAAAGACATAATCATCAATTTTCTCATAATTTCGTGCTATATATAATGGCGCCAACATTGTTAACAATGAAATACATTTTCCTAAATTTAAAACAAAACTTTTAATCTTGTTCATATATACTTCTCCCTTTTTAAGTTTGCTAAAGACTCACTTTGTATTTATTTGTCAATATTATAACATTTCTTCAGCTTAAAATAAATTATAATTCTTAATATGAATTTATACACATATAATAAAGTTTCCGTACTTTTTCACTTAATCATATAAAAATATCATAAATGTAGTATAATGTAAGCAGAGAGAAATGGATGGATACAAAAATGAAGAAGTTTTTAATTATATTTGTAATAACATTACTATTTTGTGGATGTGATAGTGACCCATATACCGATTATAAACATTGCAAATTAGAAGATAAAGAGGCAATAACATATACGATTCATTATGATGACGGTGATGCAAATTACGCAGTTGCAGACGTTTCAAAACTTTATGGAGTATCAGAGATAGAATTGTATGGACTTCTTTATAAAGTAGCAGAAAATGATTACATTGTTTTAGATACCTTTGGACTTAGAAATACCATTAATTATTCTGCAAAGTTTTATAATGATAAATTATATGTTTTGACCAACGGTCAAAATGCAGGAAACTATGTATACACACTAGACAGAGAAAAATTCAAAAAGAAAAAATTTAGTTATAACTTTGAAGGCAATTTTGAATTAACAA
This sequence comes from uncultured Bacilli bacterium, assembly GCA_944358545.1. GTDB lineage: Bacteria > Bacillota_I > Bacilli_A > RF39 > UBA660 > Coprosoma. Next base: position 19,603 of record CALVRJ010000009.1, read on the forward strand.
CTATAAAAAATATTGAAGATAATATGATTTACTTTGCAGGGACCGATCATAATAGTAGTAGTTTTGCAGAAGGCCACAGAGAATATAAATGTTCACTAAATGGTAACGACTGTGAAATAATTGAGTCGGGTTATTAATCTTTAAAATAATTATGCAGAGAGATTTATAAAACCGTCAAATCACATCGCATTAGCACATAAAGAATACCCATTTAAATAGAGGTGATACTATGATAATAACAATGAAAGAGGATAGAATGAGATTCGGTGCCAGAGTAGGCGCAATTATATATAATGAAGATAAAACTAAAATACTTTTAGAACATCAAAGTAATGAATTATATATGTTTCCAGGTGGGAGAATTGATGTTCATGAAGACAGTCAAAACGCCATAAGTAGAGAACTTAAAGAAGAACTAAATATTAAAACTGATTTAAAACTAAAATATATTGTAGAAATGTTTTTAAAATCACCTAAAACTAAGTATCATGAAATAGGTTTTTACTTTGTAGCTGAGATAAATGAAGATTCAATAGAAAACAACTTTAAATCATTAGACGGTGATAGTAATTTTGTATGGATTCCAATCAAAGATTTAGACAAATATAATATACTTGCTAAGCCGGTAAAAGATAAAGTCAAAAATTGTGGAATAACAGATAATACTCTTGAACACATAGTTTATAGAGAATATTAAACTTCATTTTAAATTTATGAAATGAATTTTTTTCTTAAATAAATATAAAAACTATATATTTATGATACAATAGAATTGTTAGGTGTGATTATATGACTGAAAAAGAATTGGATTCAAGTGTCAATAAATATAAAGAAAAACCTAATGCAAACGATACCCAAGTTAAATGGGATATGGCTATTGGTTTACAGCAGGTAGATAATCTAAAACCATCTAAATATCTAGAAAAAATATCAGAAGAAAATGTTTTGGGAAAATTAACAATTGATGAAGTCAAACAAAATTTAAAACAGTACTATATAGAACAAGAAAGTAAAAACAACATTAATCATAATGAACTAGAATGTGATTTTGTATCTTTGAGAATAGTAGAACTTTTGGAAAAAGATGAATTTGACTTATCAGTCAGTTGTTTAAAAAATATTCATAAATACCTATTTCAAGATGTTTACGACTTTGCTGGCAATTTTAGAACAATTAACTTTTCTAAACCAGAAAAAATACTGAATAATGATTCAGTTACCTATGGTGACTACAATACATTAAAAGAATCTTTAGAATATGATATGACCTTAGAAAAAGAAAAAAACTATAAAGACATGTCTATTGTAGATGTTATTAAAAGTATTACTGATTTTTCTTCTAATATATGGCAAGCACATCCATTTAGAGAAGGTAATACAAGAACAACAGCAGTCTTTATCGAAAAATATTTAATTAATTTAGGATATAATGTAGATAACACATTATTTAAAGACAAATCAATATACTTTAGAAATGCTTTAGTTAGAAGTAATTATTTTAATAGCGATTTAAACATTAAAGAAGACAAAAGGTACTTAATTAAATTTTATGAAAATTTATTATTAGGTAAAAACAACAACCTACATTCGCAAGAACTAATTATTAAAGAATTATTTTAGGAGGCATTATGATTTTAAAAAATAATATTATTTTAAAACAAAAAGATTTTAAAAACGAAAAAGAATTACAAACTTTCTTTGAAAAAAACATTTACACAATTTTAGGTTATAAATTTATTGACACAGAATTTAGTGTTGGCAACTTTCGCATAGATACGTTAGCTTTTGACGAAGAAACAAAGTCATTTAAAATAATTGAATATAAAAATGTTAAAAATCATTCTTTAGGGGACCAAGGTTATGCTTACTTAAATTTACTATTAGAAAGAAAAGCAGATTTTGTCTTAAAATATAATAATAAAAACCATACTTGTTTAACCTTAAAGGATATTGATTGGTCGCAATCTAGAGTTATATTTGTTTCTCAAATTTTTACTAAATATCAATTAATTGCAAATAATTTCAAAAATATGCCAATAGATCTAATCAAAATTACAAGATATCAAGATGATATTATAGACATAAATTTTATTGAAAAAACTAGTAATGTAAAAGTTCAAGAACTATCCTTAACAAACGATTATAAAAAAGTTAATAAAGAAGTCGTTGTTTATACTGAGGAAGACCATTTAAACAAAGTCCCAAGCAATATAAAAGAATTATATGAAACATTAAAAGAAAGAGTTTTAGAATTAGACGACATAGATGTAGATGTAAAAAAAGTATATATAGCATTTAAAGGCAAAACAAATATCATTGATGTAGAATTATATCAAAAAAATATTTGCGTTACTTTCAATGTAAAAAGAGGTTTTTTAAACGATCAAATGCATATCGCCGAAGACATTAGTAATATAGGCCATCATGGTAATGGTGACTATAGAGTATTTATTAAAAATGAAGATGATATAGATGATATTATACCGCTAGTAAAACAATCCTTAAAATATAACAAAAAATAAACCGAGAAAACTACACAAAAAGTAGTTTTTTTAATAAAACGATTAATTTAACCTTTAATATAGCCATTTTTAAAACCTATGTGATATAATGAAAAAGGTAGTTATTTTAATGTGTTAAAGGATGTAGATAGTATGATAAAAGGAAAACCATTTGTAAAATGGGCTGGAGGCAAAAGACAAATTATCGATAAACTAAAAAAATGTCTCCCAGAAGAATTTAATACATATTATGAACCATTTATTGGCGGCGGAGCTCTATTATTTGAATTATCTCCTAAAAAAGCCGTAATAAATGATAGTAATGAAGAACTTATGAATGTCTATAGAGTATTATGTAACGAAGAAAAATTCAAAAAAATGTGTCATACATTAAACCATTATGAAACCAATCATTCAGAAGAATTCTATTATGAAATAAGAAATAAAGATCGAAATAAAAAATCATTTAATAGATTAGCTGACTATACCAGAGCTGCCAGAACAATCTATCTAAATAAAGCCTGTTTTAATGGCTTATACCGCGTTAATAGTAAAAATGAATTTAATGTACCATTTGGTAAAAAGAAAAAAGTAAACACTTATGAGGGAAGTAATCTTATTACAGTTAGTAATTATTTAACTATGAATGATATAAAAATATTATGTTGTGACTTTGAAGAAGCTGTTAAAGATGCTAAAAAAGGTGATTTCATTTATTTCGATCCGCCTTATGATTCAGACACTTCAACTTTTAATAGCTATACTGAAACAGGCTTTGATAAAGATGAGCAAAGAAGACTTGCCAAAGTATTTAAAGAGTTAGATAAAAGAGGCTGTTATGTCATGCTTTCTAACCATAATACAAAACTAATTAATGAACTCTATAAAGACTATAATATTCATCATATTGAAGCTAAAAGAAATATAAATTCTAATGGTAAAAAAAGAGGCAAAGTCGAAGAAGTTATAATCACCAATTACGAAAGTGTTTCTGAAAAACAAGAGGTCTTTGATGAGTAAATATTTTAGCCAAGATAATTTTACCCTTATTCTAGGTGACTCATTAGAAGAATTAAAAAAAATAAAATCTAAAAGTATTGACATGATATTTGCTGACCCACCTTATTTTTTATCTGGTGATGGCATTACCTGTAGTGGTGGTAAAATAGTTAGTGTTAAAAAAGGTGAGTGGGATAAAAAGATAGATATTAAAGAAAAACATAAGTTTAATAAAAAATGGATAAGACTATGTAAAAGAGTTCTAAAAGATAATGGCACTATTTGGATAAGTGGCACTATGCACAATATTTATTCAATTGGTATGGCTTTAGAAGAAGAAGGATTTAAAATAATAAATAATATTACTTGGAAAAAATTAAATCCACCACCTAATATAAGTTGTCGAGCATTTACTCATTCAACTGAAACAATTCTTTGGGCTAAAAAAGATCTTAAAAATGCAAAACATAAATTCAATTATGAAACTATGAAAACTATGAATGGTGGCAAACAAATGAAAGACGTTTGGGAAACCTCACTAACTAAACCAAGTGAAAAGAAATATGGTAAACATCCAACCCAAAAGCCAATAGAATTATTAAAAAGAATTATCATAGCTTCAACCGATGAAGGTGATTTAATCTTAGACCCATTTAATGGAAGTGGAACAACTGGAATAGTTGCTAATTTATTAAATAGAAAATATATTGGAATTGAAAAAGAAAAAGACTATTTAGATTTAACGATAAGAAGATTTGAACATAGAAAGGAGTAGATATATGCAAAGAAATTTTAATGAATGGCTAAGTAAATTTAAAACGAGTATTTCTGACTATAAATATTATGTTGACTTTGAAAAAATATATAAAAAAGTTGATAAAGTAAAGGTTGAACTCAATATTTTAAACTCTCTTATAGGTAGTAAAAATATTGAAGAAGATTTTAAAAACATAATATTAAAATACCCAGATACTTTGTCATGTATTCCACTTTTATTAGCCGTTCGTTCAAGAGAAATATTTGTCAAAGAAGAAATTAATGAATACTTATTTAGATTTGATAAAATAGCATATTCAATGGATGATTATATAAGATTTATGAAAGAAAGTGGCCTATTTGATTTACTTCAAAATCATATCATAAATAACTTGTATGATTATGCCTTAGGTATAGAAGTAGGTTTAGACTCTAATGGCCGTAAAAATAGAGGTGGACACCTTATGGAAAACTTAGTTGAATCTTATATTAAAAAAGCCGGTTTTGTTAAAGATAAAACCTACTTTAAAGAACTTACAACCGATAAAATGAAAGAAATGTTCAATATTGATATACTATCTTACATTTCTGATGAAAGTTTAAATAAAACAATAGCTAAAAAAAGATTTGACTTTGTCATAGCTAAAAATAATCACTATTATTTAATAGAAACAAACTTCTATGCCTCAAGTGGTTCCAAATTAAATGAAACAGCCAGAAGTTATAAAATGTTAGCTAGAGAATTATCTAACATAAAAGAAGTAACCTTCATTTGGGTAACTGACGGAACAGGTTGGAAAGATGCCAAAGGTAACCTTCAAGAAACATTCAATGAATTAGACACATTATACAACATTAATGATTTAGAAAATGGCGTATTTAATAAATTGAATTAATTATTTATTTTAGATTACTAAACTTACACTATATTATTATGAAAACAAGGTAATTGGTTTAAAAACATATAATAAATGTGTTATAATTATTATAGAAGATAAACAGTATTCTGCTTTTAAGATGGATACTGTTTATTTTATTATGGAGTGTGATGCTATATGTTAGAAAAAATAGATAGAAATATATTAAAAATTAAATCGTTCATTTATAGAACAAAATTTCGCTTTTTTAATTATAGAAATTCTTTAATCTATATTTTAATAATATTATGTGTTGTTTCAGGTACTATAATTTTGCCAATTTTAATTAATATACTACAAGTAAATGGTATTATATCAATATATAATATTGAAGACATATATTCAAAATATTATTCTTTATATATTAATACAGGAATTGGGTTAATTGGATTTTCTGCTCTCGTTTTTTCGTTAAAAACTTTCAAACAACAATCATTAAATGAATATATGAATTCAGTCTTTCAAAAATTATTTGATGACAAAATGGACACTTATATTCAATATGGATATTTATTCGTCATAATTATAATTTTTCTTTTTTTCCCTAATACAAAATTTTTTAATGTTAAATTATCATACTTTATTGTTTTTTATTATTTGTCAATTTTTAGTATTTTATTAATATTTGGTTTAGAACTAGCCAATATTTCTAATAAATTAACCAAAAATAGTATTTTAAAAGAGATAAAAAAAAGAGTTATTTACTTATATAATATAGGAGAAAAGCTTGATAAAAACTATCAAAAATTTGAAATAAAACACAATTATCTAAAACATGAAGATTTTTTCATTATTAAACAAATGAGTTCCATTTTTGTTGCATATACACAATGTATAAATTTAATAATAAAAAAATCATTTGATGATCCGATTATTTTTGGCGATGGAATACAAACACTTTATGACATTTCAAAAGTAAGATTAGAGCAGAGAAAGAATAAATTTAACGACTATTCTATTCCATTAATAAGTGAAACAGTTGCTCTGAAGGCTAATGACACATTTATAGAGCGATATCTATTAGAATATCTTGATGATTATGCCAAACTATCATTAGAAAATAGAAACAAAGATAATTTGTATATAATTGAAATGATGTACAAAGATTTATTAATTGCTGGTAAGGATAATAGATATATAAACAATCAACAATTAGAATTAACAATAAAAATAATTTTTATTTATTATTTAAAAATGATAGGATATATTGTAGATTTTAATAATGAAAATATGCTATTTCAAACAATAAATGTATTTAAATTTTTATTTATAAGTAATAGAAAATATTTTGACGAATTAGTTGATAAAAACTATTGTGATACAATGACACAATTATCTGAGCAAGCATTAAAAAACAAGTCACTTATGAATTATAGAAATATACAAGGATTGATAACAATTGGATTATATAGCGTTTTGTTTAGCAAAAATCAATATAAAGAAGTCTATCTAGAAGAAATATTTAAGACATTAAAACGAAACCTCAACTTATTAGTTAAAAATAGAAATCTAGTATTAGAAACAGATGGAGCTAGAATGTATTTAGATTATATATTTAATTGTACTTATGATATCTCGGTATTAGGAATATACAGAAATTTTTTCAATAGTAATATTTCAAATGATGGAAAAATAATTGACCCAAAATTATCTAAAGTAAACAACTATAAATGCTTAGCAGATTTTTTAAATGATAAAAATGTTTTGAAAAACCTTGCAATTTTACATAATTTTGGATATTTTATATCTTGTGACATATTTGTATTGTCAATATGCGACTTTTTAATTGAAACATCATTAAAATTATATATGTATTTTGAGAATGTAAAAAGAAATGAAGAATATTATCATTTATTTATAAAAACTTTTGATATTGCTACACAATATATAAAAATATTTAATAAAGACAAGCAAATAATACAATCAAAAATAGACAGATTTTATTATGACATATCTGATAAAATGCTAACAGTTAACAAAAAAAATGAAACTATAAGAAATCAATTTTTAACATTATATGAGGATTCTTTGTTTAGTAATTATAATAATATCGATGATGATTTTCAGATTGAGCATTTTTTCAAGTATTTTTTATCCATATATAAAATATTTTGTACAGATAAGGCAATAACCAAAAAATATGTAACGACTTTTTTAGAAAAAACTAAGATGAAATTGAATAAAAAAATAACTTTAATTTATCAATTTGTTTCACTAAAAGATAGTAATTATTTATTTTCAATCTTTAACTATAGTCCAATGAAACAAATATTAGTAGAAACTTTTCGAGAATATATTTTAAACATAATACCAGAATTTACGAAACAAGAATTAAGTGAAATATATATATTATTAACAAAGAAGAAATTAGATAAATCTAAAAGAAAAAATCAGATTATTTTAATGGTAAAAGATGCAATAAATAGTTTTAAAATTTAAAAATGAAATTAAATAATATTAGTAAAGGAGTAAATATGCAAGAAAACAAATACATTATAATAAATAATTTAAAACCATATTTTTATACTTTAATAAATATCAATAATCAATTAATAAGGTTAACTTGTTTTAAAGGATATGATAATTTTCAAAAGTCAGATATCTTTCTGGAAATCTGTGATCTTATACTAAAATTTATTCCCACAAAGAAGTTAAAAAATAATAAAGTTTTAATTGATGAAGAATCGGGAATATTATTAATTAATGAAATAAAGAAAATAATTTTACCAGAATTTCAAAAAATAGAACAAAATCATTACAAAATAATCTCAAATTTAAAAAAGCTAAGAAATAAAGTAGAACACGAGCCACATAATATTGTGAGAAACTTTATATTAAGTGGAGAATGCACATTTAGAGGTTTTTGTTATATAACCTTTCAATATAAAGATAGTAAAATATCAGTCTCAACAGATGATTTGATGGTTATTATTAATTATTTAAATCAGGTGTTTTCTAAAATTCAAAAATATATAATTAGTCAATACTCAAAAGAAGAAATTCTAAAACAGGACTATTATTATCACGAATTGATTAACGAAAACTTTAATGAAATTATAACCAAATAGCAAAAGAAAATTAGATTAATGATTTTCTTTTGTTTTTTATAAAAAACCACGCTCTTTGTCCGAATGTGTCCTAATTTTATGCTTCTTTAAAGCAATAACATATAGAACAAACAATAATAAAAGCAGAGAAAGAGGATTTCTATCCTTTGAGGGAGTTCTTTCACCAGCAAGTTTATTTTTAAAACTATATTTAAAACAAACCACAAAAGAAGATGAAACACAATTTATAAAAAGTAGATTTAAATATTGGAAAGAACATTTTAAAACATACTTTAAAGAAAATAAACAAGAGTTACGAAACTTTTTTATAAAAGGAAATATATTTAGTATATTCACCGGTGATTATACAGAAGCTGCATCCACCGATTTAGAAAGCAAAATAACAGAGTCTGGCATATTTAATTGTATACTCCATGAAAAGAAAAACTTTTCTCATGGCAGATTTGTAAACTATGAGCACTTAAGTAAAAAGAAAAATATATATTTTAAGCAGAAGACAACTAGTCCATACGAAGAAGGGCTGCTAAATTATCTAAAAGATGGTGATAATCTAATTATTGAAAGTAATTACGATGGAATACTTTGTGAATACGATTTATTAATTGCTACTCAATATTTAATATATTATATCGCAAAACTTCTAGATATTGACATTTCTAAACCAGCATATAGTGAGGAAGCTATGAAAATATATTTTTACAAAGGAAACTTATAAAAAATTAAATATCCAATTTTTAATTCGTTAGACACCATAATCATCATACCGATAACGGAATAGTACAACTTGACAGATTATACCGGAAACGGTATAATCATATATAGAGGTGGTATATATGAAATATATGACAACTAAAGAAGCCGTAATCAAATGGAATATAAGTGAAAGAAGAATTAGAAAACTGCTTCAAGATGGAAGAATTGAAGGAGCTATTAAAGTTGGAAATACTTGGAATATTCCAGTTGATGCTAGTAAACCGATAGATAAAAGAAATATAAAAAACGATAATGATTTTAAATTTAATCTTGATAAAACCTATTTTGATAAAGTAGATGAGTTAAATAATAAATTAAATAGTAAAAGACCGTTTTTCAAGGAAACGCTTAAATCTCTAAGAAATTCGATTAATATTGAATGGACATATAATAGTAATGGTATAGAAGGAAACACCCTTACTCTAAGAGAAACTCAAATCGTTCTAGAAGGAATAACTGTCGGTGGCAAAACCTTAAGAGAACATTTAGAAGCCATTAATCATGAAAAAGCAATCGAATATATTGAAGACCTAGTCAAAGAAAAAAATCCTGTTACAGAGTGGAATATTAAAAATATTCATCAGTTAGTCTTAAAAGAAATAGATGACAAAAATGCTGGAAAATATCGAAGTGAAAATGTTGCAATAATGGGAGCCACTCATACTCCTCCAGACCATTTAATTGTTCCGGAGCTGATGGAAAAACTGATTTTAAATTACCAAAAATGGAATAAATACCATCCAATCATTAAAGCCGCTATTATTCATGGAGAACTAGTTAAGATACACCCATTCATCGATGGCAACGGCAGGACCTCCAGACTAGTTATGAATCTCTCTCTAATGAATAGTGGATATTTACCCGTAATTATTAAAAAAGAAAATAGATTGGAATATTATAATGCCCTAGATAAAGCTCACACTACCGGTGATTATACTGACTTTGTTAAACTAGTAACAAACTTAGAAATTGAAATGATTAACAAGTATTTAAATTTGTTATAAAAATATAAAAACATTAGTCACAAAAACTAATGCTTTTCTTTTAAATCAAGTAAATAAAGAGTATATGAACTAGGATCAAATTCTGTTCCCTCGCCGTGATCTATTTCTTTTGTAAAACCATATTTAAAATAAATATGCTTAGCTATCTTGTTGTCATCTTCTACTCCAATAGTAAATTCAGTATAACCTCTATCTTTCAAATAACTGATAACAAAACTAATTAATTTTTGTCCAAGCCCTTGTTTCTGTAAATCCTTTCTAACTCTAAAAGCTTCCAAATAAACCCTAACATTTGGTATAGTTTCCGTCTCTAAATCATGATTTACATAATTAACTGTAAGCTCAGCAATAAACTCACTATCTCTCTCTAAAACAAAAATATCTAGCTCATGATTATCCATTCTCTCAAATACATGTTTTCTGTATTTTTCCCAGTCTGAACCTTCTGGGGCCAGTGGTTTAAGCTTATCAAACTCATCTTTTGAAATACATTTAAATTTATCCATACTACAAACCTTCTTTCTAAATCATTTAAATTATATCATATTTAATTTAAAATAAGTAAAAAGAAGAAAAAATGTGATATTTTAAACTAAAAATACTGGAATTATGTGATAAAAACAGTATAAATTGTCGGAATTTTGTGACACAATACAAATAAAGGTGATGAAGATGCTTAGATTAAAAAGAAAAATTGATGATTATTTAGTAGAATGGAAAAATAGTAAAAATAAATTACCCCTTATAGTCAAAGGTGCAAGACAAGTAGGTAAAACCAATGCCATTAAAAACTTTGCTAAAAATAACTATGAAAGCGTTGTAGAAATAAATTTTGTTCTTCAAAAATAAATAGAATGTTGGATGGCCATGACCTCAAGGACATCGTTTTATTAGATGGTAAAGGCTGCGGCATTGAAGATGACTGTGGTGGCATTTATGGATTGATGGACCTAATCGAAGATAAAAACAATGAGTGGGAATACGACTATGATGATTTCAGTATCGATGAAATAAATAACATGTTTGATAAATACTATAATAAAGGTAAGAAATAAATTTTCTTACTTTTTTAACTTATGATATAATAACCCAAAGGAGTGAAAAACCATGAAAATAATCGATAACATAAACATGTATGATAAAGATGGAGTATTTGACTCATATTCAAGAATTGTTGAAGATTTTAAGGACTATGACAATGTAACTAGAAAACAAATGATTAAAGAAATGTATAAAGTATATGAAACCCCTGAAAACATCGTTGATTTGTGTACTGAAAGAGAACTTAAATATTTAAAAATGTATTTTGATGGTGATGAAAATTATAAATCAAGAAAATATGATTGGCAGCAGAAAACACTTATGAAAAAATATTTGATTGATTTAGACTTAGAAACCCATGGTATTGTCCCTTTCGATGAAAGTAAAGACCTCTTAAAAACGGCCCTCGCTAAAGTAAACTGGAATAAAGTTAAAAAGAAAGACAAAATAAACGAAGTAATTGTCAGTCTAACCAAAATCGAAGGCTCATGTGCCATAGGCCTTTTAGTTGAATATGCATCTGAAGTTCTGAAAATTAGTAAATCTGAAATAATTGATCACATATTAAACAACCGAGTATTTCAGTATTATGTATCGGTAGATGAGAAATATATTGAAAGTTTAAAAGATAATATTCCTATTGCCATCTATAATGACTATTATTATCTAATGGATGAATTAGACGAAGCCCGTGCCAAACAAGGAGTATCAGCCTTTCCAAACGTTACCCTCAAAGACTTAAAATCATACTTTTATAATGACTTCAACATGAACAATAAAACTATTAAAAAATTTTATGAAGAACTTCGTAAACTTCCATTCTTCTATAATAATGCCATCTCTGAAATAAAAGCCTTCGCCTTATTAAACAAGGACCGTCAAATCTTAAAAGAAGAAATTGCCAGCGTTCCTATCCTTAAAAATTATGACCTAACTGATTTCTTCAAACTCATGGATAAAGCCATGGATGAAATGCCCTCAGGAGCTTTAAATGGCCTAACCCCTAATGAATATAAAAAACGCAAAAAAGAAGAAGCAAGACTTGCCTATGAAGAAACTAAAAACTATATCCCGCAAACAGATGCGAACATAGGTCAAAAAAATTCAGACCAATTTTATAAACTTTACTTTGCACTTCTAGATTATACCAACCAAAAATATCAAATCAAAAAAGGCTATAAAATATATAAAAAACAAAATCGAAATCCAAAAGATCTTTACGAAATAATCGAAAAGCTGTGGAAAAATCAAAAAGAAATAATAGATGAATTTATCAGTAAAAATCCATATAAGCTTAATGATGAAGAACTTGAAATCATCAAAGAATTTAAAAATGGAATCAGAAACATCTATATAATCGCTCGTTATGAAGAAGAATATACTGCCTTTATGACTCCAAATAAAACATACATGATAAAAGGTGTTAATACGAATGTTGATGAAATTATTCCCTATAACGAACTTCCCAAAGCTGTCATCACGACCATTCTTCCGTTTAAAGACCATTTAATCTATGATGGAATAATTGTAAGCTATCCAATCGACCTTGGAATGGAATTTAAAAAAATAGTCGCCAAAGAATATCAAAATAACATAAAGTATTATCACTTATAAAAAGGTAAGTATTTAGAAAATTAATTTTCAATAAGGAGACAATCCATGTCAGAAATAACAAACTTTAAAACCTTCGAAAAGGAATATAACCGAGAATTTAAAAAAATAATAAAAAGTAAAATAGATGAAAACACCTGGTCAAAATATACAAACCTTGTAAATGGTTTACTAAAAAATGTCAACATAAAAAACGATGAAGAAACCTATAAAATTTTCGAATATCTTACCTTAGCAATAGATAAAATATACTTTTTTGAAAAAATTCAAGATAAAGAAAATTTAATTACTCAAATATATACACACTTTAAACCCGTATTTACACAAGATAAAATACTTGATAACTATCTAAAATTTGTCAAAGAAATATTTACCGGAAACACTTATTCCCACTTTAACCTTCAAAATGAAGTCCTAGATATACTCTCTCAAATAACTAATCAAAATAACAAAGAAGAAAAAGTCATAAACTCTCTAAAAAAAGCATTAAACCAAAATGAATCAGATGACCTTGCCCTCTATCTTCTAAAATTAATTAAAAAGTATCACGGAAAAGAAGAAGCCCTCAAAGAAGCTGAAAATTACTTATACTGCCCTAAAGTATGTGATTACCTTTTAGAATATTATCACAGTAATCCATTTAAAGCCAAAGAATTACTTTTAAAAATTATCAAAAAAGAAAGGAGAGACTAATATGAAGAAAAAACATAAACCAAACTTACTTCAAAAATATGGCAAATATTTTAGTGATATTATCAAGGACCGTGGACGCGATTACTATCAAAGTAATAATGTTATCATCTGTCAAAAAATAAATAATAAATATACTGCCAAAATCAAAGGCTCAAACCATGATTACCATAAAGTAACCATCGAATTTATAGATGGTGACATTGATATGACCTGTTCTTGCCCATGTGATTTTAACTGTAAACACGAATATGCGACTCTAATAACGATAAAAAATCATGACTATCAAACAGTTAGGTTAAAACCAAAAATCAGTCGTAAAAAAGAACCATTAAATAAAACACTAGAAAAAATACCAGCCGAAGAATTAAAAGAATACCTATGTCAAAACATTTCAAACCTTATAGACTTTGACAAAACAAAATTTGAAAAGAAATTCTCAAAATATATGCCGTGTCAAAGTTATAATTACTATTATAATAACCTTTATAACGCCATCGTTTTAAATGAAGACTATGGAAAACTCGTCAATCAATATAAAACCGATATTATATGTAATGTAGTCTCTCATAAATATCGTAACGTTTTCACGATTATCAAAGCCATAGTAAATGCGCTTCACCACACCAAAAATCTAGATTCCTTTGATTCATTCAAATTTCTTGAAAGTATTCGCGTATTTCTCTATTCTCTAACCAACAATAATGATAAATCTCTCATTAAAGACGTTAAGTCATGGTATCTTTATCTAAAGAAAAATCGCTACTTTGGTAGCTTTGTCTTAGAATCATTTATCAAATTTGGGGACAAAAATTAGATGAATAAAGAACTAGAATTCAAAATGAGAGATGGGCTTATCATAAGAGGTTCCTTAGAAGGAAACCCAGAATCCGAAAACCTTGTCGTTATGCTTCACATTGGAGGCTATGACTGCCATGAAAAAGGTATCAAAGAAGTAAAAAAATATTTTATAATCCCCTAGGTAATTATGACTACCTTACTCAAATACTTAAAGACGACTATCTTATTTTAAGAATAGATCAAAGAAATCATGGTAAGAGCGGCAAAAACATCGATATTTCAAAACTAAAAGAGCTATTAAATGTTCCTGAAAAAGACTAAATAATCAAAACCTTACTCGAAAGAGACAAACAAAAAATAAATGACATAATAAAGACCTATCTTGAGTTATCCACCATAATAAAAAAGCACCTTTAAAAGACCTATCATTTATTGAAATGGCCCATGATTTAGAATAAGTGATGAATAAACTTTCTGAAAAAATAAATGTAAACTTCAAAACCATAGATTATGTCGCAACCTGTATGGGAACTGTTGTCCTAGGTCTTTACCTAGAAAAAGAAGAAAACAGAGCCAAAGCAAACTCTCTAACTCTTTTTTCACCCCTATATACCTTCGATTATTCTTTTCTTAACCCGCCTATCACCTCTAATTTTTTATATAATAAAAAACAAATCATTGAAAGTGGAAACCAGTTTCGCTTAGGAAATGCTGTTGAAGGAAAGTCCACCTATGAAGAAATCAAAAGATTTTCTAAAAATTTTCTTGAAAACATCAAAAATTTAAACATTGAAACATTATGCCTTTAAGGGAAAAATGATGTTTTAGTTCCATCTTCTGAGCAGTTCAAATTATTTACTGAAATTATTAATAACAGAAATGAAAAAGAATTAAAAGATGTCTATTATGCCGAAATTCCAGCTGTTCACTGCCTCTATGATTCCATCTATCCATCCTTAATTGAAACATCCGATTTTATTAATTCAAATCATCCAAAACAAAAGAAATTAATATTAAAATGAGTAAACGATACTCATTTTTTTCAAAACAAATAAAAAATGTGATATAATCAAGTTAGAGAAGGGCAGTAGAGACTTACATTGTTTTTATCTGCTCTTTTTTATAACTTGTTGTTATTCGCTGATGTCTATGATAAAATTAACTTGTGATAACAAAAGTATAGTAATAAAAGGAAGGAAGTATGATTTATGAAAGAAAAATATTCATTGGGAATTGATATTGGTATCGCATCAACTGGTTGGGGACTTTTAGCCCTTGATGATAATGGCGACCCAAAAAGAATTATTGATGCCGGATCATTGATATTCCCTGCTGCCGAAAAAGCCAAAACAGGAGAAAAGAAAGCCTCTGTCAGAAGAGGATATCGTGGAACTAGAAGAAATATTCAAAGAAAAGAATATAGGCTAGATAGAGTAAAAAAATTACTTTATGATAATGGTATTTTAGGTACACCAAAAGATATATCATCTTTACTACCTAGTGAAAGAGAAGAATACCTAAATATTATTTATAGTATGATGGTGGAAGAATATTATAAAGGGAAAAATATAACCCCATATGATATTAAAGTTAAAGGACTAGATGAAAAGCTAAGTAATAACGAACTTGCAATTATCTTATGTCACTGGGCAAAACATCGTGGATATAAGTCAAATCGTGAAGATGACTCTGATAATTCATCAGAAAATGGAAAAGTTAAAACCGCCATCTCTGAAAATGAAAAGATTATGAAAGATAATAATTACCGTATTGTCAGTGAAATGTTTTTAAAAAATGATAAATTCAAAGATGGGATAAGAAACTCAAGTGATAATTATAAAATGTCTGTCACTAGAGAAATGTATCAAGATGAAATAGAAAAAGTATTAAATAAACAAATAGAACTAGAAACAATAACTAAAGAGTTTAAAGATAAATATTTAGACATTTGGTCAGCTCAAAGACATTACTCAAAAGGGCCAGGATACTACTTTGTCAAAGATAAAGAAACAGGCAAAACCAAAAAAGTCATTTCTCCATACGGTTCAGAAACAAGTTTAATATCAAGAATGGTTGGAGAATGTAAATTTGATCATAAACCTCGTGCCCCAAAACAAGCACCTTCATCAGAAAAATTTGTCTATGTTGAAAAACTTTTAAACTTGAGATATAAAACAACGGAAGACTATGTTGGACTAACTCCGGAACAGCTTACTAAAGCAGTCGAACTTTTCTATAATAAAGAGACAATTAAATATAAAGATATAACTAAAATTATTGATCAAGAACACGTTATATATAAAAATAATCAAGTATCTTCAAAAGACTATAAAAAAGCCTGTGACAAAATAGCCAAAGAACTTGGCAAAGACAAAATACAAGTTTCCGAATTAACCTCAGAAGAAAAAGAAGAGTTAAATAAACTCTTAGATGATGCCAAACAAAATAATGAATTTTTCAAATCTAAAGGCTATATCTTATTTAAAAAAGGATTTAGTAAATGGAATCCAAATGAATGGGATAAAATTAAAGAAAATTTAAAACTATTAGACGAAATATCAGTAATTTTAGCCAATTGTAAATTAAATGAAGACATTAAATCAGAAGTTGAAAAATCAGAAAACATTCCAAATGAATATATTGAACCAATTGAAAATATGCCAACCTTTAAAGATCATATTAGATTGTCTTTAGAAGCAATTTATCAAATATTACCTTTGATGCTTCAAGGAAAAAGATATGATGAAGCAGCTACTGAAGTGTTTAAAGATTTTAGAGGTGAAAACTCAAACGTTAAACATGATTTGGTTCTTCCATTCAGCGAAGGTGATGACGCTCTAGAAGTAAATCAATTAGTTATGCATTCTCTATCTGAAGCCAGAAAAATCATAAATGCTATTATTAAAAAGTATGGACTACCAGAGAGAATAAACATTGAAACCGCTAGAGAACTTGCTAAATCAATTGAAGAAAGACGCGAAATTGAAAAAAGACAAAAAGATAATTTTGAAAGAAAATTAAAAGATAAAAAAATAATATCCGAATTAACTGGAAAAGCTATTGATAAAGTTACTAGTAAAGATGTCTTAAAATATAGACTTTGGCAAGAACAAGGAGAATTCTGCCCTTATACCTTGAAGAAAATAACTTTACAAGACATTTATCAAGATGATAACGTAGAAATAGATCATATTCTTCCTTATTCAAGAACCTTTGATGATAGCTATTTAAATAAAACCCTTGTATTTAAATCTGCCAATCAAGAGAAAAAACAAAGAACACCTTATGAATGGTTTGGTAAAACCGAAAAGTGGAACCATTATAAAAACTTTATCTCAAATCAGTCTACTATTCCAGATAAGAAAAAAGATAATTACCTTTTAGAAGATTTAACTCCAGAAATAGCTGGTCAAATGCGAAATCAAAATTTAAACGATACCAAATATATCGCCAGAGCCCTAGTAAGCTTCTTAAAAGCTAATTTAAATGTCAAAGAAATAAACACCTTTAGTGGTTCAATGACTGGTATTTTAAGAAGTAGATGGGGACTTAATGGCCTAACAACGAGCTATGAATCACCAACCTATTATGTCAAAAATGATACCTACGAAGAAATAAAGAAAAACAGAGACTGTAATATCCATCATGCCATGGATGGAATTGTCATTGCTTCTATGAACAAATCGCTAGAAATGAAAATAGCTGCGTACGAAAAAATACATAGACAGTTTATGAACGCTACAAGTGAAGAATTAAATAAAATTGAAAAGGAAACTGAACTAGAATTTAAAGATTATACAGACGAAAAAACTGGTGAAATGACAAATGTTGGATTTAGAAATTATATTGATGACTGCATCAAAGAATCAAAATTAACTGGATTAAAATATAAAAATTTAAGATTCCCAGAACCATACAATAATTTTGCTAATGAAGCTAAGGTTAGATTGTATGAACGTGATATAAATGTTATAAAAAATTATGTTAAAACATTACCAAATTATAATGGTGATGATATAAGTAGCATTAAAGTAGTAAATCCAGTTAATGTTAAACTAAAAGCCACAGGTTCAATGCACGCCGAAACATACTTTGGAATTAATAAAGAACAAAAGTTAAAATATAATAGAATACCTGTTGAAAAATTAACTCAAAAAAATATAGATGACATTGCCGATAAAGACAAAGGTGCTAAAGAAATATATCTTACTTTAAAATCATGGCTTGGTACAGAAAAGGGTACCGATGTTATTAAAGAAAAGGGATATCCTAAAAACCCTAAAACCGGAAATCTAATTAAAAAAGTTAAAATGGCCACAGAATTTACTCCAGGTAAAGGACATATTATTAAAGAAAAAATAAATGGTAAAGATGTTGAAAGATTTGTTGCTAAAGAAAGCGTCTTTACAATAGATGTATATAAAAAACAAGATGATGATAAACTTTATTTTGTTGGATATGATTTATTTGATTTAGCCAATATTAAAAGAATAAAACAAAATAAAGATATCGACTTTGATGTACAATTATGGTATGGTCAAGGTTCAAACTATGAAATAACAAACTACAAATCATTATCTAATAAATACACAAAACTATATACATTATCTAAAAACCAGCTTGTCTATATTGAATTAAAAGATGGTAAAAATGCTATATGCTATATAAACGGCTTCAGCAGCGGCATGCTTGAAGTAGCGAGTGTCACAGGTGATGGTCATGATTTATATGGGCAAGGCAAATTATTTGAAAAAGAACGCTCACAATACCAAATAACCATTTCTACCATTAAAGAAATAAAGAAATTAGAAATTACTAAACTTGGAGAAATCAATGGGCTATAGACAAGTAATTATTAAAAAAAGTGATAAATTAAGAACCGAAAATAACAATTTAGTAGTAATTAAAGAAGAAAAAGAAAACAGAATACCATTAGAAGATATAAATTTTGTCATTTTAGAAGATAATCAGACCGTTATTACTGGTAAACTATTATCTTCTTTTGGTGAACATGGAATTTGTTTCATAGCTTGTAATGATAAATATGAACCCGTTAGTATTATGTATCCATATAATTATCATTTTAAGCAGCTTGAAAATATAGAATATCAACTTAATTTACAAGAAAATTTAAAAGAAAAAATATGGCAAGAAATAGTTATCCATAAAATAGAAAATGAAATAGCTGTTTTATGTCAAACAAGTAAAGATGAAAGAACGATTTCTATTTTAGAAAATTATACTAAAGAAGTAGAACCAGGAGATAAGACCAACCGTGAGGGTCTTGCTGCTAAACTGTATTTCAGAAGTTTATTTGGAAGTGATTTTATTAGATTTTATGATGACTCTGTTAATAATGCCTTAAATTATTGTTATCAAATAATAAAAAGTTCAATAATAAGAACTCTAAGTATATATGGATTAAATACATATTTAGGCGTTAACCATAAATCAAAAGTTAATAATTTTAACCTGGCTTATGATTTGATTGAACCATATAGAGCAATTGCTGATAAATATGTCTATGCTCTAGTTAAAGATGATAATCCAGAACTTTCTTTTGAACTGCGAAGACAGTTAATTAATATTTTAAATTATCCTGTTATATGTGAAAATAAAAAATGTAGTTTAGAATACAGTATAGATTTACTTGTTAAAAGCTATGTCAAAACTATATCTAGCGGAGAGGTGAATCTATCTTTTCCTAAGTTAATAGAATAGGGGATGTAATTATAAATAGATTTATGAGATTAATAGTTATGTATGACTTGCCAGTAATTTCCGAAAAAGATAAAAAAATATACGGAAAATTCAGAAGATTTCTTTTGAATGATGGCTATATTATGATGCAATATTCAGTATATTCAAGAATCTGTAAAAACCATGATGATATAATAAAACATATCAATAGAATAAGACAAAATACACCAGAAAAAGGAAATGTAAGATTAATACAAGTGACTGAAAATCAATATAATAATATGTTACTTTTAACGGGAAATAAATTAGATGATGAACTTATAACTAATGAATCGTTAATTGTTTTCGAATAAAAAAACGTAGTGAAAAATCACTACGTTTTTAAGTACAAAAAAAGTCGAAAGGCTCGACCAAACCTAAGGCATAAATGCCTTATTGCAGCAACCTGCAAAATTTTAGTAATGTTACGTTGTCCCCAACGTACTTAAAGTATATCAATTATTTCATATTCTGTCAATAGCTCGTCACAAATAAATTTTAAAAACTGAATTTCTTCACTGTTCCTTGTTATAATATAACTGCCATCAGAATCATATTTATTAAAATAAATATAATCACTAGTTAAAATGATACCAATGTTTGTCTTTTGAAAAACATAATTATTTTTATAAAAAATATTGATATCTTTTTCGTTTATTAAATGAACATTGTTATTATAAAATACTTCAAAAGAAATTGACTCCTGATTTTTTTGATATTCTCTTCCTATTATACTTCTTTTAATTATATAATTTAAATCAGAAAGTTTATATAATTTTTGATTATTAATTTTATATACATCAAATTCTTTTGACAAATATGTATAAACTATAGGATTTGAAGTACTTAAAATAAAATGACAATTATCAGATGAATATTTAGAAACAAACTTCAAAATTCTGATTATATTATCTGAGTCCAAATATAAATCAAAGTCATCTATAATAATAAACTTTTCTTTGTTGTCGTTAAAATTAAGTAAAGCAAGTTGATATAATAAAATTCTTTTAAAACTTTTTGGAATTTTTTTATTATCATTTAAATCATTAATATAAACAGAAGTAAATTTATTTATAATATTATCTAAATCAGTAATGTCAATATCAAACTTGATTTTATTATCAAAGTATTGATTCATATTTTTATCTAAATAATCATTAACTTTAGAGTCTATTTTATCAAATGTCGAATTTACTTCCTTTAATAATTGGTCCTTATTAATACTACTCATTATTGAATCATAAATTGTAGATCTAAATAAATTACTTTTTGTAAAAGAAAATTCATCATTAAAATCAGCTTCTTCACTGAAAAAAATAACATCATATTCATTTTTTTGCCGTTTTAAAGAGTTAACAATTGCATTACCATTTTTTAAAGAATCGGCCAGTACTTTTAAAGTTTTAGTTTTACCAGAATTATTAGATCCAAACATAACACAATTATTATTAAAATTAACATTATACTCATTTTCTTTATCAGAAAAAATAATTTCCATACTATTATCACCATTAATATTATAACAAATTGCATTATTTTTTAAAATAAGTTATAATTATTTTGAGGTTGGAGTACCCTGCAAAATTTTAGTAATGTTTAGCTGCCGAGCTTGTAACATCTGTACGATTTTCGTTGGAGTACCCTGCAAAATTTTAGTAATGTTTAGCAACTGGTCATTTTGTGATGTAAAGTCTATAGTTGGAGTACCCTGCAAAATTTTAGTAATGTTTAGCTAATCTGTATAGTAGGTATCATATCCTTTTGTTGGAGTACCCTGCAAAATTTTAGTAATGTTTAGCTCGGAATTTATTTTGTTTAGCATATTTTTAGTTGGAGTACCCTGCAAAATTTTAGTAATGTTTAGCCATGCGTCCGTTGTAAAATAAATTCCTGTGGTTGGAGTACCCTGCAAAATTTTAGTAATGTTTAGCACATCGATACGAATATCCTTTTTCAAACCCGTTGGAGTACCCTGCAAAATTTTAGTAATGTTTAGCAAACCGCTTCGTAATCGTTCTCTGTATATCGTTGGAGTACCCTGCAAAATTTTAGTAATGTTTAGCTGAAGGTATCTTAGCAAGTCCCCCAATACCGTTGGAGTACCCTGCAAAATTTTAGTAATGTTTAGCACCATTACCTTTTTGGTTAACGTCAAAAATGTTGGAGTACCCTGCAAAATTTTAGTAATGTTTAGCTGATGTCAAAAAGAAATGCTAAAAAACTTGTTGGAGTACCCTGCAAAATTTTAGTAATGTTTAGCCCCAATAATTTTCTGTATCACCTATTAAGCGTTGGAGTACCCTGCAAAATTTTAGTAATGTTTAGCTGATTCAGACGGAAATATAAATTATGTAAGGTTGGAGTACCCTGCAAAATTTTAGTAATGTTTAGCATACAAATTCACTATTTGCATGGTTCACCAGTTGGAGTACCCTGCAAAATTTTAGTAATGTTTAGCGACTTTTCGTCGTTATTGTCGTTATCAGATGTTGGAGTACCCTGCAAAATTTTAGTAATGTTTAGCGTCTAAGTAATACTAGAAAAGAATATCTAGTTGGAGTACCCTGCAAAATTTTAGTAATGTTTAGCTCATTGATACTTTCATATTACGTTTTTTCGTTGGAGTACCCTGCAAAATTTTAGTAATGTTTAGCTGTACAACTAAGTGATACAGAGGGCTATAGGTTGGAGTACCCTGCAAAATTTTAGTAATGTTTAGCAATACAAATTTACTATATGTATGATTAATCGTTGGAGTACCCTGCAAAATTTTAGTAATGTTTAGCTACTACGACACCCCCCTAGGTGTGAATTGTGTTGGAGTACCCTGCAAAATTTTAGTAATGTTTAGCTGAAGACGTCTAAACCAATCATCATATGTCGTTGGAGTACCCTGCAAAATTTTAGTAATGTTTAGCGATACCACTTAGTTATGATGAAAGTTTATCGTTGGAGTACCCTGCAAAATTTTAGTAATGTTTAGCTTGTCACTAA
The DNA here is from genome assembly GCA_944358545.1 of uncultured Bacilli bacterium. Taxonomy (GTDB): domain Bacteria; phylum Bacillota_I; class Bacilli_A; order RF39; family UBA660; genus Coprosoma. Next base: position 42,477 of record CALVRJ010000009.1, read on the forward strand.
AAAAAAAAATATAAAAAATGATTG
>CALVRJ010000010.1 GCA_944358545.1 uncultured Bacilli bacterium
AGTTTTGCTTATAAAGGGTTTACTTAATCCTATTAAAGCACAATAAAAGAAGGTCGTTACTGACCCTCTATTACTTGTCCAATTATCACTAGTTTTTGGTTTGACCAACACTACTTGACATTGAACCTATATATACCATCCCCAATAAGGAATATAATCATAATTTTTCCCGTCAACTTCACCTTCAAAAATTCTCAGAAAAACGCTTATTGGGTTATTTCCTTTATATAAACAGTAAATAATTGAGGCTATCAAAAAAGCAATTACAACTCTGGGAATTCTTTTAGTAAAAATTTCCTTATAACTACTTTTCCGTCCAAGCATTAATGCCCCTGTTACCATTATAAAAATCGGTACAGCCGGCTTCACTATAGAAAAAAGTAAAAATCTTACTGTTATATAAAAATCATTACTTGCCGGAATAAACCAGTACATATGATTAAAAATAACTCCAGCAACCGCAATAACTTTAAGTATATCTAAATATAAAATTCTCTTATCTTTTGTCATAGCTTACCACAATCCTTAAATCATAAGTTCTCTTTTAACATCTTATTCCAAATTTTAACAACTTCTTTTTTACTAAACTTCTCAGACGTTTTAACTGCTTCTTTTCCCATTTTTCTGCGAAGATCATCGTCCATTAATATCTTATCAACATCTTTTATAAACATCTTTGAATCTCTATTTTCTATAATAAAACCATTAATCCCATCTTTAACAATATCACCAGTCCCTGATGCAGTTTTATAAACTATACAAGGAACCCCATAACTCATTGCTTCAAGCAAAACCATTGGAAGTCCTTCTGTAACTGAGGCCATCAAAAAGCACGAAGAATCAAGCATATGTTTTTTTATTTCATCTTGATTTAAATAACCAAGCATATGTACTCTTTTCTCAAGTTTTAAATCAGCAATTTGCTTTTTTAAAGCTTCATACTCTGCCCCATCACCAATAATATAAAGTTGAGCCTTTTTATTTTTTATTTTAGAAAAATTATCGATAATTTCATTATTTCTTTTCCCATAATCTAATCTACTCACAGTTATTAAATTAGGTTTACTTAAAGAACTATGTTCCAAAGAGAGTTCTGATAGCATATTGGGTAGTAAAACAACCTTAGTATGATTGTTAAGCTTTAAAAATTTCTTGTAATCATCATAAAGTGTTGTTGTTAATGCACACAAATAATCAATTCCAAGATATTTTTCTTTAATCTTTCTAATATATTTTTTATTATTGTTGTGATAACAATGTTCTTGAGCAATATTTAATGTTTCAACGTTTCCATACTTGCTAAGTAAAGTGCTTATTTCAACTCTAGTTGAAACAATCGCTCCTTTTTTAGTGTTTTTTATTTCTTTTATCATTAAAATACGCTTTAAAATCAAAATTTTTAAAGCTTTAATGCCTTCCTTAAAAGCTTTAATAAATTTTTTATTATGTAAAAATTCCTTAAATTCTTTTCTATTTGGTTCACCATCATATAGGAATTTAACCTTAACATTCTTATTAAGCTTATTATCTTGACTGTTTTTTAATTTATAAAACGCCACAATTTCAACATTATAATCTTTAGAAAGCGCATTCGCACTATTTATAGTCGCACTCTCAATTCCGCCATATCCTAAATGAAGGGATAAAAATTTAACATCAGAAATTTTTTCTTTTTTTTCTTTACTTATAGTATCCATCTTTAATAAAAGCATAGTCATAATTACCGCAAGGAATATAGAAAAATTAGTATAAATATAAGTGTAACCCGCATAAATACTAATGCAGAAGAATATTCCAAGACCCATAAATAACATTGCAAATTCTAAATCTAATTTCTTAAATTTTGTAAATATAAATTTAATACATTTTCCAAAAATCCATATTGGAATAATTAAGAATAATATAAATCCAAAAATTCCAAAATTAAATATAGCCATAAAGAAATCTCGTTCTAATGCAAATGAAGCGTCTTGATTTAAAAAGCCTAAACCCAATAATTTATATTGAACATCAGCAATTTTATATTTATAGGCAGAATAAACAAGTTGCTTTGCTCTTGTATCTGATGGATGCACTTTATGAGCATAAAATTGATTTTCTAAATATTTACTAGCTTCTTTCCCCCAATTACGATATTTTTTAACATATGACAAATCTTTATCGGGATTATCTTTTATAATCTTATCATAATCAATATCTTTCTTTCCACTTTCTTTTGACAAGTCATACATTTCCGCTTCAATAGCCGCATTCTTATTATTAATATCTGTATTATAAGCAACTGGAGTATACTGGTAAGTAACTAACATAACAATAACACCTAAACAAGCAATAGCTATATTGAACCTACTTACCGCACCAATATTTTTATGGAAAAATTTAAAGAATAAAAGCAATATAACATAACAAACAAGTACAATTAAAACAATAAAATATGGAACCTTAGTACCAAGAAGTGATACAAATAAAATGGCTAAAGCTAAATACAAAAATCTAATTATTCTAAATCTTGATGGTTTTAAAATAACATAAAGTATTACTGGAAAACAAGTAGAAAAAGCATGGCCTAATATTTGACCAGAATCAAACCAGCCTTTAAATCCTTTTTTATATTTATCTGCATACTCATAAGTCCTTCCAGAAGTGCCTGTAATAATAGATAAAAAATATAAAACTAAATATATACCAAACGTAATTACTAAAGTATATTTAAGTTCTCTAAGCATTCTTTTCTTATCACTTGACCAATAATAAATAGTAAATAAATCAAAGCACATAGCAATCATGTAAGCAATATTTATAATAAATCTAAACTCATGTAAAATTATGTCTTTTCCAAGCAATAATTGATAAAGTAAATATAAATGCCCTACTGTAAATAAGCCAAATAATACAGCATAAATAATCCACTTTCGTTTAAATGGTGAATACTTAAATAACAAGTAAATTGCTAATCCAAACACAAAAAGAGGCTTAATATAAGTTGAAATATTAGGAATAATATCTAAAATAGCAAGTCTTGACAAAACATCAAGTACTGGCTGAACTAAAATAAATATAAGCAAAATTCTTAAAATTATTCGTTGTTTTTTTTCTGTCATCTAACTACACCTTTCTCTATAATTCAAACATAACCAGTATACTCTATATTAAATTATTTTTCAAATAAAATATCTTATAAATCAAGTAAATCTAAAATTTGTTTTTTTATATTCTCATTAGAACCCTTATAATTTTTTAAATTTTCTTTAATATAATCATATTTATGAGGATTTTTTAAAACATCTTCCAACGCATATTTCATCGAATCATCATTATTAGGAATGATTACCCCATATTTATCTCCATCAAACATTTCTCGCATACCTGCAACATCTGTCGTTATTATTACTTTTTTTAATAATAAAGCTTCAAGTGCCGCTATACAGTACCCCTCCATATAACTTGATAGTACAAAAAAATCTGCATTTTTCATATAAGGATAAGGATTAGTTTTAAGTCCCATCATCGAAACAACATCAGAAACATCATATTCGTCAATCATTTTCTTAACCTCATCAAAAAGTGGACCTGTTCCAATAAATTGAATTTCAAAATCATATCCTTTATCTTTTAAATATCTAGCCGCTTTTATAAGCCTATCATGCCTTTTTTGCTTTCTCATCGCCGCAACATTCACAAAAGTCATTTTACTTTTTGAAAGTTTAATCTCATTAGCTTTTTTCAGTATCTCTTTTTCATTAATATAATTATAAATAACCCTTACTTTTTCTGAATCTAAATTATATTTTTTGCACAAATTAACTTTATTATCATCAGAAACACAAATTATATAATCTATTTTTTTATAAGTATCTTTTGCCTCTTTATCAGAAATACCAATGTCAAATTTAAAAACATCATTATGAACCCAAGCAATTTTTTTTATTTTCTTTTTTATATCAGCTACCCAAGTTCCACATCTGCCTTCGAGATAACCAATTACAACATTATAATCTTTTTTATTTGCAATTCTATTAATAACACTCTTTCTATATAATGGGCAAAATCTAAATAAACTATACTGAAAGATGTTCTTTTTCATCGCATAAACATTAACGTTCTTAGGAATACGTCCTAATAAAGGTCCTTTTTTCTCAAGTAAATATAAATCAATTTCACATTTATCACTCAAAAAATTAATGGTATCAACTAAAGCTTTCTCCGCTCCGCCCATTTCTAAAGTATAACCAAAAACAAGTATCTTTTTCATAATCACGCCTCTATTTTCTAACCTTAGCTATTAAAAAAACCGGTAAATATAAAATAATAATTAAAAATTTAGCTTTATGATTAAGTAACTTTTTAAAACTAACTTTACCATATATTCCAAAAAGTATATAACCATATACATTATAAATCGATTTTTCTAAATTATATAATTCTTTAAAATATAACATATTTCCTAAAGGATTCCTTTTAACTAAAGCAAAATAATTATTGGAATATCCCTCATTTAAATATTCCTTTAATGAAGCCATATAATTAATACATTTAAAATCATATTTAAGACTTATTCTGTTAAAAATTAAAGCTTCAGGTACAAATTTCTCTCCATCAATAATTGGAAAATAAAATTCACGTGCTACTTTAGTTTTCAAAACAATAAGCTTATCTCCTGTAACATGAAGTTTATGATAAATATTAAAATAATTTTCAATTAATTCATCATCCGGAAAATTGGTTCCAACAACTTTAGAAGGATTATCTATATATCCTTGTAAATACATAACGCCTCCAATTTTGTTAGGGAGATTTTCAAAATCTGAAGAAATCTTTTTCAAAACGTTTTCTTTAAATACATCATCTGAATCTATAGCTAAAAAAATATTACCAGAAGCCAAATCAAGACCTTTATTATATGCTGATGGTTTTCCTCCATTTTCTTTCTTAAAATATTTAATTTTAATTTTATTTTTTTTAATTAAACTATTAACATATTTCTCAGTATCATCTATTGAACCATCATCAACAATTAACCATTCAAAATCATCATAATCTTGATTTAATAAAGACTCATATAATCTTTCAAGTTCTTTCTTTCGGTTATATGTTGGAGTAAATATTGTAATCATTCTGTCACCTCATTAAAAAAACAATTTTATATATAATTTAGGACTTATTAATGCGACAATTTTCTTTATAAACTTTTTCAAATTATAAGGCTTGATTCTCGAAATAACATGATTTTTTTTAATTAAACTAAAATATTTCTTATAATCTTCATCATTAAGGCCACGAAGCTTTAAAATCAAACACTCACTCATATAACTAAGCAAAATATCTTTCTTTAAACAGTCTTTTATCTTTTTAAAATTCTTTATTAAATCAAAATATTGAATATAAAAATCATTGCATTTTTTTAAAATTTTATCATATTCACTACTTTTAGTTATACTTCCAGCTCTTTGAACATAAAAGTATCCGTAATAATTAATACTGCTAATCGACCTCGCGTTAAGCAAAATAAGAGGAGTTAAGCCAAAATCTTCATGATACATTCCTTTTTTATATTTAAAATTATATTTTCGCCAAAATTTAACTTTATAACAGTAAAGCCAAGCTGGTTCAACAAACGGTCTTGTAATAAGCTCTTTTATAATTAAATTAATATCCTTGTTTACATATTCAGGTATATCTCTTTTATTTATAACTTTACCTGAATCATCACAAACAACTGAATTAAATGTAACTAAGTCTGTCTGAGCCTTGCTTAAAACATTATTTAATTTTAAAAGCAAATCTTCACCTATATAATCATCAGAATCGACAAATAATAAATAATCACCTGTCACATATTTTATGCCATAATTTCTTGCATCAGAAAGTCCACCATTTTGCTTCTTAAAAACCATAAATCTTTTATCTTTATTTACAAACTTATCAATTATTTTAAAACTTCCATCAGTTGACCCATCATCTACTATAATAACTTCAAAATTTGAATAAGTTTGATTTAATATACTGGAAAGACATTTTTCTATATATTCTTCTACATTATAAACTGGCACCACAACACTGAATTTCATAAAATCACCTAATCTAAATAATCTTTCAAAAATATAGTTTTTAAACCCTTTAGATATTTTCTGTTACGCTTAAAAACACGGTATTTATACAAAATTTTATCTTTTAAACTAAGTTTATTAATCATCCTTCGTTTAACTCTCATATGAGAAGCTCCGCATTCCTTAAAAATCATAAACCAATCATAAACCTTACAATTAAATATTTTCTTATTTTTCCGGTAAGCCATTAAAAGCAAGGTCTGATCATCATCAATAAATCCCACATCGAGTAATGACCACATCGCCTCATATATTAAATCATAAAATTCCTTCATCAAATGAACTGGAACCATATATGGATTGCCTTGAATATATACTTCACCATTTTGAATAATTTCAAAAATTGGCTTATTATCATCTTCTTTTAGTGCTTGTAAATAAATTTTGTCTTCGAAATCATACTTCCATAAAAAATCAAAATCTTCTTCATTTGAGTAAGTTTCCCCTCCATGATTAAAACCAAAATCAATCCAAGCAATAAAATCATTATTTACATATTCTTTTTCTACTGCATCCATCATACACCATGTTTTTAAAAACATTATATAATCATACTTAGCCATATTATCAGGACTATACTTAATATATCTATATTTTTTATAATAGTTATCATTTTCAACTTCTTGCATTCGCTTATACATATCAGGAAATAGCTCATATATATTATCAATGGTTACAATTTTTGTTTTTGCTTTCAGCCCGAAACCTTCACGGATTTCCAAAATTTCATCTTTAAATTCTGGCTGAGTATATATAATCACATCATTTTTCATTCGAGCCCAAAATTTAAAATAATCTATATATTTATTATTTCCTCTAGCGTAATTACCATCAAATTCACCTCTACCAATATCAAAATATGCTGTAATTAAAGTCAATTCCTTATCCATGTTTCTCCTCCTTAAAGTCTTCCAGTAATCTAATTAAATCATAATAATAATTTTTTGAATTAAATTTCTTAGCATGTTCATAAGCTTTTTTACCCATTTCATCAAGTTTATCTTTCTCATTATATAATGTTAAAATTCCTTTTTTTAAATTATTAACAACATTTCTATCTTTTTCAACTACTAAAGAAGAATCTTTATTTAAATACTCTGGTGCTCCTCCAGTTCTCGTCGCTAACATAACTTTTTTTGAAATCATTGTTTCAATGCATGCCAAAGGTGCGGCATCTTCCCACAATGAAGGAAGACACACAATGTTTGTACAAGCATAATATTTATAAACGTCCCAGTTATTAACATATCCTGTAAAAATAATTTGACTTTCATAACCTTTCACTTCTTCTTTTAATTTTTCAGTGTATTCATCACCTTTGCCATCTAAAAAATTATTAGAACCAAGTATTAAAAGTTTAATATCCTTCTTTTTAGTTGCTTTAACCGCCTTTATAAGTTCCAAAACTCCCTTAACTTTAGTAAGTCTACCACAATAAAGTACTAAAAAATCATCTTTTTTTATTCCATATTTCTCACGAATCTTTAACTTTTCTGAATCGCTTACATATTTATCAAACTTACTTAAATCAATTCCATTATTTAAATATTTAGTTTCAATAACCATTGTACTTTTTGCAAAATCATCCGTCACAAACTTTGAAACACCTATTAATTTCGAAAAAGTTTTATCGATAAACACATTACTTTTGCCTTGATGATGAAGATGTAAAATCATTTTATCACGGGAAAAATACTTCAAAAACTCATTAAAACTTTCGTAATGACCGCCTTCAACAATTATATAATCAAAATTCATGTTTTTTATTTTCCTAAGAACTATATGGTTATAAGTATTTAAATTAGTTTTAAATAATCTATTTGAAATATTATAAATACACCCTAAAAAAATATAAAACAAATTCTTCTTAATATATATAAACTTAGTTTTAGAATATATTTTACTTTCATCAAAAGCTTTTTTACTATAAATAGAAACAACTGTTAAATCAATTCTTCCTTCTTTTTCTTGCTCTCTAACGACATTCGTAACTAAATTTTCAATCGCTCCCCCATTAACACTAGGAACTGGAAGTAAATTTGGTGTAATTAAACAAATTTTAAGCATTAACTTTCCTCCTTAAAAACTTATTTTTAACAATTTCAAATAAAGACTTAAACTCTTTCGTTTTAAACGTTAAAATTATAAATAATCCCAAAGCAATAATTGAAAGTACAATTGCTTTTATAAACCAAGTTAAATAATTTGTTGTCACAAATAAACTTGACAAATACGTTACAAACGCCCCTACACCAAGGGTTATTAAAAGATAAGCAAAATACTTAATGAAATATTTCTTTGTATTCTTATTTTTGAATAAATATTTATATAAAAGTACTGGATCAGTCCAAAAGAAAGTTAAAGCTTTAGCTAAAGTCGCTCCTAAAAATATTCCAGCAACCCCAAACCATTTTGCAAATAAAATAGATAAAACAACATTTAAAATAACCTCATATAACGGAACAAGTTTAGCCTTTTCAAATAAACCACTAGTCGTCCTAAAAGAATAACAAGCAAAATTAACCCCATTAACATAAACATTTAATAAAATTGCAAATACTATAAAAAGTGAAAATAAATATTCTTTGCCTATCCATATATTAATAAAATCGTTAATAAGAGCCATTAAAAGTACACATGCAAGTCCAAATATAAAGAAACACATAAACAAAATCTTATAAAATGTTGTTTCTTTTTTCTCTTCAGTTTCCACTGCATTCAAATTTCCTATACTAGGTTCTAAAGCATTTGTAACCTGATTTAAAAACATTGTTATATAACTTGTAATTAAATAATAATTTGAATAAATACCAACCAAAGCCACCCCTAAAACAGAAGACATAACTAAATTAGCTGTTCCGTTTAAAATTGAAGGATTTAACTTATAAAATATAAGTGCTTTAACTTTACTGCTAACTTCTTTCCTTTCTTCTTTTGAAAGTGGAATCACATTTTTTTCTTTGATAAACGGAAACATTTTATTAGCTTTTCTACTAATTAAAATATTATTAAGTAAAGTACAAATAATTTGAATTACTAAATAAATTATATAGTTTTTTGTTACAATTAAGAAAATAGTCTGTAAAATAACCTGAATCCACTTAAAAGCTTGACTATAAACAGAAACAATATAATTTTTTTGGTACGCATTAATAACTGCTGTCTTATGTGAATAAAAATACCCAATACAAGTATTTACTAAAAACAAAACATAAATAAAATTTAAATTTTCAGGTATTTTTGGTGGATCTTTAATAATTACTCCCATAAACGGAATAACTAAAAGACCAAGAATAATCATCGTCAACCCAACAATCGTATAAACCCTTCGGTAATAATTTAAAACTGTTTTTATCTTTTCCTTATCATTTTCCGCAACCGGTTTATACATCATATATAAAAGAGCAGTTCCAAAACCAAGTTCCACAAACGAAAGTGTTGATAAAATATTTGAAAAAAGTCCGTTAATACTTAAATAATCATTGGCGAGTATTTTAATAAAAATTGTTCTACTTACAAAACTTAAAACTAAAGAGAATAGTTGCATAAGCATCCCAACTAAACTATTTCTCACAAAATTATTAGTTCTACTATCAGTTTTCACCGTTTCCTCTTGCACTAACAATCACCTACAACTTTTCTATCTCTTCCATTAACCTATTACAAAAAAATTTATTATTAAACTCATATTCTTTAGGTTTAAACTTTTTTGATTCATTTAAAACGTTATTAAAATCATCATTTAAATCACATTTTAAAATATATCCTTCTTCGGCAAACTTATTAACTATTTGTCTTTGATGATTATTTGTATGTTCACTAAGTTCAGCAAGTCTAGGCACAGCTATAATTTTTTTATTATACTTAAGACCTGTCAAAATATTTCCGACTCCACCATGAGTTATTAATAAATCACATTTCTTTATATACTCTTCATATTCGTCTTGTGATAATAAATCATATATCTTCATATTATCACTTTTATACAAAGTACATCCAGCTTGAACTATTACATCATCAATGATTTTTTCATCTATTGCTTTTTGAACTAAATCAAGCAACCTTTTAAACGGCTTATCTTGAGTTCCTACTGTAACAAAGACCATATATACCTCCTAAAAAATTCCACCAAAATATTTTGCTTTTGGATATAATTTAAGCATACTTTGCCACTGTACAACAAATAAATCAGCAAATTTATAAACAAGTCTTCCTGTAATTGTCTTAGATTCTATGTTTGCAAACGTTTCAATAAATATTACTTTACTTCCAAAAAGCTTTCCTATAAGACAAATAGGCCCCGCAATATGCGCACCAGTTGTTATAATGTATTTTGGTCTAAATCTAATAAATAAAAATAAAGAAATAAAACAATTAGCCAGCAATTTGAACGGATAAATTAATTTATGATCTTTTGTTCCATAAATTAAAAACTTTATTTTTTTACCAAATTTATCCTTAAGTTTTAAATTATTTTTCGTTTTTTCAGTAACTATTTGATAATTAAAATTATCAAATATACGCTTAAGCTGCATAAGTTCATTTAAATGACCACCGGTACTAGCTACAAACCAAGCTTTTTTCTTCATATATTTCAGCTCCTATCTTCATTATACACGAAAAAATGCTAATAATAAAGAAAAAAAGTTCAAGATAAAATCTCGAACTATTTCAAATTCCCTGTTTCATCAAGCAAGAAAAGTAAAAGCTCTGAAGCCGTCCATGTATGAAGTGGAGAAATTTCGTTATTTACTAAATAACTATCAATTACCTTCATCTTCTTATAATTAGCTTCACTACCCTTTTTCTCATAAGAAATTGGATATAAGTTTTTATTTAAATAAATCTTTCCCCTACCTGTTTTATGATATTGAGCAATCGAAAGATAAGGATAATCTTCAGACAAATTATTTTCAAAATACGCTGTCGAACTTTTTCCATACCACCAAGTTAATCCATCATAACTATCTTCTGTATCATAATTAGCAAAAGAATTCTTAAAACCTAGAGACTTCATTCCAAAATTATACCACTTATTTTGATAAGTATCATGATAACCACCGTCAGTAAATCCGTGTAAATAAAAACCATTTTCATTATTTGAAGCATTTTTTAAAGCTTCCATTCGAATATCTTCAATCAAATCATTATGGTCGTTTTTAGAAATAGAAACAATATATAAAAGTTCTCCTAAATTATCTGGCTCCGCATTATCTGCATTCTGCTTATCGTAAACATCATCAATTGAAGAAATCCAGTCATCTATTAATTCTACATTATCTGTTTGCTTCAAAACCATCGCCATCATTGCTGCATCACGATACCACGGCTTATCATAAACAAATATATTGGGATATGGCATTGAATTTTTTATATTAAATAATATCTCTCCATATAAAACCTTTTTCATATTTTTATATTTTTGATTATTAAAGCTTTCTAGATTAATATATTTATCTGTCCCTCTAATAATTTCTTTATTATCATCAGTGTAAACAAATACGCCATCTTCATTTTCATATATTTTAACTTTTTTACCATCTTTTGTAATAAGCACAACCATATATTCATTTGGAATAATTAAATATTTTGAAACATTCCATTTATATAAAACTTTACCCGTTGACGTATCAGTAATCATACCATCTTTATATAGTAGTTTTAATCTGTTTCCAAAGCCAAACAAATAATAATCATCTGGACCAACATCCACTAATTCTGTACTATAATTATTTATAAAATTATCATATTCATCGCAATAATCCAAATAACTTTCATATTCCGAAGTAAAACTTTTTTTAATTTCATCATTGCCTTTTTTTACAACTTCTTTTACTTCTCTTTGATTTATATTATCTAATTGAATTCCAAATAACTTTCCATGAACTGGTGCTGTTTTTATTCCAATAAAAATCAGGCTTAATGTATAAAAGCAAACAACAATCGCAAACACATTTTGCACCTTCTTGTCTTTTTTTATTATATTTTTATAAATTAAATAAATCAAAATATAACAAGTAAAAGTAATCAATAAAATTAAAAATAACAAATCAAAGCCACTCATTACACTTCTAAAATAATTTGAATGCAAGATATTCCCTGCTACCGAAAGAATAAATCTAAAATCAATAAAATTAACAGTAAATTCAATTAAAAGTATCATTAACAAAACATAATTTAATATTTTATTCTTTCTTTCATTTTTAAATGGTTTATAATTAATAAACAAAAGTAAAAAAGGTAAATATAAGAAATGACAAGAATACAAAAACGGTTGCGAACCATATACTAAATGCAGACATGTATTAAAACTTAAAGCTAAAATCACACCGATATTTAACCATAAGTTTTTTCTAAAATTTCTTATAACAAAATATAAAACTAATCCATAAAATACAATAAAAGCAAATACCGATAGAACTCTTGTTTCCCCAAAAGTAATCATATAACTATTACTTTCTGAAGTTTCAACTGACAATTTTGAAGCAACTAAAGAATTAATATAAACATCTTTAAATACATCTTTTATTTTATCCAAAGTAACATTATAATCAGTATATTTTTCTTCCTCTTTATAATTATCTTCTGACTCATAAATTAAAGTAGTATTAGACCAAACTAAGTTTTGAACATAAGAAAGTCCAATAGTTAAAACAACTACCAATATATTTACAAATAATATCTTTTTTAAACTTATTTTCTTTGAAAACAATAAAATTAATGAAACAATTAAAAAGATAAAATAATTAGTAACCGTAAAAGCAACCGAAGATATACCAAGTAAAACTAAAAAGAAAATATTCTTATTAGAAACATCTTTAGATTTAAATATTTTTATAGTTTGATACCAAAGTAAAATCAAAAAGAATGCTGCAACATTATAAACTTCTATTCCTGCCGTAAAAACAAAATAAGTAAAAGAAAATCCAAATAAAGAACATATTAAAATTTTAAATAATTTATTATCAGAAAATATTGAACCAATTAAATACAAAACAACTACAGATAAACTACTGATTAATGATGAAAAAATTATTAGTGATAACATACTATCATTAGTAATTCCATTAAAAAATAAAATAATAGGTTCAATAAAAATGACATACAAAGGATGAACTCTTATTCTATAATGATCTCCTAATATATTAGAAAAATCGCCAATAACTCTTGCTGTATCCGAATCAAAAAGTAAATCATAATTATTCTTAAAATCATAATTATATGAAAGAAAAACACCAATAATCAAATAAAAAGTCAAAAAGAATATAAATAATCCAAACGCAACTTTTCTATTTCTTTTTTTTCTAATAATTTTATCATTCCAAATTGTAACCTTATCATCACAAGCATAAAAAGATTCATTAGCCATATTTACTAAGGGTAAATCTTCTTCAAGACAAGTGTAAATTTTGTCAATCTTTTTATTTTTAAGTCTTTTTAACTTTTCTTTTCCATCACAATATTTGCCATCAATATTGCCAGTTTTTAAATTATATTTATTCCCAATAACCATTATCTTATATTTTAACTCAAAAAACTCTTTGAACAAAAACTCTGGTACATCACTAGTAACACATATTTTTTTGTTTTCACTATTAATAGTTGCTAAAAAATTATCATCTATTTTTTTTGAATACTTTTTCCAAAAATCTTCTACCAAAAAATTCTTGTCATCAAAAAAAACCATAAAAGAATAAAATTTTTCAATGTATCTTTTCTTATCAATAATTCTAAATAAACTTAAAAATTTGTAAAACAAAATTATTGGTAAATAAAAAATTATACTAATTTTTTTACTTAAAGCAAAAAACAAGAAATCAAAATTAACATTCCCTTTATAAATAGTTTTATTAAGATTATAAACCCAAAGTTTCTGCATACAATACTCCTCCGACATACACAATATAAATAATTGTTGCGATAATTAAAGTTTTATCATGTGTAAGTACGTCAACCGGATCACCAAGTGAATCACTTTCAACAATTAAACTATATCTCATTACTATAAATACAACTATAATTATGCTATAAATAAGCAATTTACTAACATTATCAGATACTCCTAAAATACACCACAAAGAATAAAATACCAAAGTTAAAGCCAAAAAAACATACATAAATTTATCTAAAAATTCCTTACTATAGTATTTTAAAACTGGCCTACTATCTTTACTTTTTATATATTCTCCCCTTCTCTTTCCAACAACCAAATAGAAAGACAAAGCTAATATAGTTAAATAAAGCCAATCAGAAACAGGTGTCTGTATCGCATATCCACCAAAATAAACTCTAATTAAAAATCCGAAAGCAAGTATAAAAATATCCACTATTGGAATATGCTTTGCCCATTTACTATAAATTACGTTTAAAATCAAATATAATAATAAGCATAATGTTGTTACAACAAACGCCTCAAAACTAAACAATAAATATTTATATAATAGAGTTTGGGTACCCAAACTCACTATCAACATGATAGTGAATATTAAATATGCCTTTTTTATACTTATCTCTCCACTAGCAATAGGTCTATTCTTTTTAACCGGATGTTTTCTATCCTTTTCAACATCTTGTATATCATTAAAAACATACACAGCAGAAGCAATAAAAGAAAATGCTAAAAACTCTGTTAAAGTAATTAAAAATAATTTACCATTTAACAAGTTACCGCTAAAAACAAGTGGTAAAAAAATTAAAAAATTTTTAATATAATGTTTTATTCTAAGTAATCTTATATATTTCTTCATGAAACCACCTCATTAATTTTGTCAGTATAATAATTAATATACATTTTAATTTTTTTCAGCATTTTCATTTTTACCAAAATTTTAAAAATAAATGCTCTTATTCTTTCTATTACAATACAAATGATAAATATTAAAATCATCATTAAAAGCATATATAAAACATATTCTAAAGTATAATTAAAATAATTTGTATTTAAATGCAGAAATTCATAAACAAATTGTTTAACAAGTTTGTTTTCAGTTATTAAATAAACTCCTAAACAATATGGACTTATCATTAAAACAATCTTTGACAACAAATTATTTTTAATCTTTAAATTCCAAAAAATATAAAAATATGCTACAGTCTGTATTATTATAATAGGATTACTATAATTAAGACGATAAGAAACAAAATTATCACCGATTATATGTAAAAATGACCCATCAAATCGTTGCATTATAATTCCTAACTTATATAACGCTAAATTCAAAAAAGCACATAAAATAAATATAAAAATCGAAATAACAGTTCTCTTTTTTGACGACATCTTTTTAATAAAACAATGGTCAAAAATACTATATTTTCCTAGATAAGCACCTATAAAATATAAAGTAATCATTTGAATTAATGAATGTCCATCATTTAATATAATTGAATCGCCACTAAATAATGGTAAAACTGAAAAACAAATAAACAATAAGATAAGTAATACAAAATGCTGTTTTTTACCAATATTATTTATTAAGATGTTTAGAAATGGACATAAAGCATATAAAAGTACATATTTCATAATAAACCAATAATTGTCATTCATATCAATAGGCATTATATTCAAAGCTAAAATATCAGCTGCATATATGTAATGAAAACAAAATGCAAAAATTAAAACAAAAAATATTCGATAAAACCAAGAAACTCCAAGCAAATTCAGAATCTTATTAAATTTAAACTTCTTTTTATACTGAAAAAATCCCATTAAAATAACAAATGAATTAACATGTACAATTATTATGGCTAAAATAATGTCAAATAATCTTCCATAATTATCAACAACATTATCAAATCCTCCATGAATTATAATATGCCACAAAACAATCATTAACATAGAAATAATTCTCATTAATTCAAAATTAACCATTATTTTATTTTTCATAAACTACATCAACTACTTCTTGTCTTTTTCTGTTTCTGAAATTATATATATTGGGCGTCTTTTAACTTCTAAATACGCTTTTGACAAATATTGTCCCATTATTCCAACGCAAAGAAGCTGAACACCACCAATAAAAAACATTATACATACCATACTTGGCCATCCACTAGTTGGATCACCAAACATTATCGTTCTTACAATAATAAAGATTATAATAAGAAATGCTACAAAACAAAATAAAATTCCCATAACAGATGCGATAGACAAAGGTACTGTCGAAAAAGCTACAATACTATCTAAAGAATATAAAAACAATTTCCAAAAAGACCATTTTGTTTCACCTGCAACTCTAGGAGTATTTTCATATTCAAGCCATTTTGTTCTATAACCTACCCAAGAAAAAATTCCTTTTGAAAATCTATTATATTCTTTCAAAGATAAAACTGAATTAACCATTTGCCTTGTCATAAGTCTAAAATCCCTTGCGCCATCGACAATCTCAGTTTTAGATATTTTGTTAATAATTTTATAATAAAGCCTTGCAAAAAAGCTTCTTATAATAGGTTCTCCTTTTCTCGAAACTCTTCTTGTTGCCACACTATCATATTCTCCACTCTCTAAAATCTCATACATTTCATGAAGAAGAGCTGGTGGATCTTGTAAATCAGCATCCATAATTGCAACATAATCACCAGTTGCCGCCTCAAGTCCTGCATACATTGCCGCTTCTTTTCCAAAGTTTCGTGAAAAAGAAATATATCTTACATCGTCTTTGCTAGAAAGCTTTCTGAGTATTTCTAATGTTTTATCACTTGAGCCATCGTTTACAAAAATCATTTCAAAAGAAACACCTTTAAAATCACTTTTTATTTTTTGAATTTCATCATAAAACAAATTAACTGTTTCTTCCTCATTATAACATGGAACAACTAAAGATATTTTTTTCATTTATATCACCACCATCTTGTCCATGTAAATTATAGCATATTTATAATAATAACAAAAGGCTTAATAATAAATATATATAGGAGAAATCTATATAGCCTGCATAAAGATACCAACAAAAAGCATTTCTAATATAAAATAAAGTACAAATAAAACAAAATATTTAAAAATTTAATAAAATCTGAACAATTTTAAATACTAATTAAAATAATAAATGTCAAATCATAGTCAAACAAAAGCAACAAAAAAAGAAAATTATTGTCAAAATATATGAAATAAATTGTATTTCCTGTATAATTATAATAGGGTGAGAAATATGGATAACAAAAAATATAAATCAAGACAAGATAAAAGAAACTATGAAGAAAATTTAAAAGAAGAAAAAACAAAAACGGAAAAAGAAATGGCTAAAAACCGTGAAGAAATGAAAAAAATATTATTTAATGATAACAGGTCAAATGAAAAAGAAAAAATAAAAAAACCAATATTTACTAACGTTTGGTTATCACTTACTTTAGTAGTCGCACTTGCATTCGCATTATACCTAGCCTATCATTCACTAAATAGTGTTAACCAAATATATGAAATAACCAATGGTATATTAATCTTTTTAACAGTAATATTCTTCGTTATTTCATATAACCAAACCTTAAAGAAAAACAAAACGTTTGGTGCTGTAATAACAGGAGCATTTTTTATGGGATTTATGGCATTTAACAGTCTTTATCTCTTAAATGTAATTGAGTTGCCAGTTCAAAGTAACATGCCAAACTTCACAGGTAAAGAATACACTGAAGCAATCTCATGGAGTGAAGACAATAATATAAAATATAATCAAACATTTGATTACAGTGATACCGTTGAAAAATATAGTGTTATAAGTCAAAGTGAAAAACCAGAAACACTAACTAAAAATATTAAAAAAGTAGATTTTAGTGTTTCTAATGGCCCTGATTATAATAAAAACGTTATAATTTCCGATATGACAGGATGGAATATAAAAGATGTTTTAAAAGTAATTGACGAAAATTTCTTAAACAACGTTAAAATAAGTTATGAAGAAAATCCGGATGTTGACAAAAATGTTGTTACATCCCAAAGTAAATCAGGAAACATCAAAAGAAACGATGAAATTGAATTTACCGTTTCTCTAGGTGATAAGAGTAAATTAAAATCTATAAATCTTAAAGATTTAAAAAATGAAAAATTATTAAACGCTGAAGTTTATCTAGGTCAAAATGGAATAACATATGAGATAAAATATGAATTTTCAAATACAATAAAAAAAGGAAATATTATTAGTACAAATCCAAAACAAGGAACCAAATTAAAAGCAGACGACCACGTCGTTATAACAGTTTCTAAAGGAAAAGAAATAAAGGTTCCAAATCTTAGGAACAAAACAATGTTATACATTACAAAATGGATGATAGAAAATGACTTACAAATAAATTATTCAGATAAATATGATAACGAAATAAAATCAGGAAGAGTTATCGAAGCTAATTATAAAGAAGGAGATATCATCGAAGAAGGAACAACCGTTGACATAACATTCTCTAAAGGAAAATTAAAAATGCCAAAATTAACCACTATAGATGAATTTAAATCATGGGCTGATACAAATGGTGTTAAATACGAAATAGTTGAAGAATTCAATAATGATGTTGCCCAAGGAAATATAATTAAAGCATCAGTTAACACAGGAAAAGCTATCAATTTAAATGAAACAATAACTGTTACAGTTTCCAGAGGACAAGCTATAAATGTTCCAAGCTTTGAAGGAAAAACTAAAAATGAAGCTCAAAACGAATGTAATAATTTAGGATTGATATGTTCATTTGTTGAAGAAACATCAACTAAAAAAGAAGGAACAATTATTAATCAAAACATTTCATCTGGAACTGAGGTTGCTAAAGGCGAAAGTATAACACTTACCGTTGCTACAAGTAAAAAAGTAACTACAACATCAAACAAGAAAACATCTTCAAGTAGTTCAAACTCATATAGACCATCAAGTACAAATAGACCTTCTAATACACAACAAAATCCAGGCGGTTCTAACCAACAATCTGGGAATACCAACACATGTGATAGAAGCAAAACCATAACTATTGTTAAACAATCATCACTAAATGGTGATTCTGCAGCAGCTACATTAAAAAACTATCAAAATGCGTATCCAGGAATTAAATTTACATATACTGAAAAAGCATCGCAAAAAGGAAGTCCTGGCATGATACATCAAGATATGCCAAAATCTTTTACAGCAAATTATTGTGATACATATACACTAATAATTATTAAATAAACTGAAAATGAAAAATTTCACAAAAAGATAAGTACAAAACTTATCTTTTTATTTGCCTAAATAATAACATTAATTTATACATTTTCAAAGTATTAAATTCTACAATCAAACATAATACTGTTTTGATAATGTTAAGGATTTATTTCTATATGCATAAGCTATTTTAACAATATTTTTTACTTTTTTATATTTTAAATATCTCATATCCATTTAATATTCTACACTACTCACTCTTTGTAATATAAGATTTCTTTTCTCTGTCATCTTATATAAAAATACCTTAATAAAATGCACCCCATAGAGTAGACACTTAAATAAAAAAAATTTTATGATAAAATACACTTTCAAAAAGAGATGTTTTATCATTAAATTGCCTTGATGGCAAACCTCGAGACACAACGATGAAAAAAGTAACTTTTATTAATCTATATAGAGATAATTATAAGTTATAAAACATGTAGAAGATGTTCTATATATGATTAATTTATTAATTGATAACAAATAAAAACAAACTTTATTTATAAAAGTATTATAATTATATAATGAAAATCAAGGGCAAATGAAGTAAGTTCATCTAAACCCTTGACTTTTCATTTTTAAAAATCTTTTTAATTAATGTTTCTAAAGCTGATTCACATCAATTAAGTCAGTCATTTTCTGATTTAAAATTTAATTTTTTAATTACATTTTCAAATGCTTCAAAGTAAAAGTTAACTAAGAAATCTTTAATTCCAATCTATATCTTTGATTTTCATTTAATAAGAATGAATATGTTTTAGAATCAAAATTTCCATTCACATTATCAAAACCATAAAAAGCTTGATCATTTAATTCACTTATGTCTGAAATATTAGATATTGTATTTATATATATAACATACCGACCTTTTGGTAAATTGCTTAAATCAATTGTTTTCTCAAACCACGCTCTATCTTTACTAAGGCCATCAGAAACTGGCATCTTCACTTCATAAGGACCATCAGTAATTGAACCTAAATCAAATGTATAACGTTCTAAAGTATCAATATTTTCAAATATAATAGTTCTTTTAACATTAGAAGTACTAGACAAATCAGAACCATAACTAAATGAATTACCTTTTAAATACAATAAACCATTCTTTTCAAAATGCATATCATCTAATTGTCCATATTGATTAGTTGTTGAATCCGCAGTTTTATCCACTAATTTTTCATTTCTAACTAACAGTTGTAAAGGTTTGCCTTTAGCAAAATAATCATTTCTCGTAATTATATATTTTCCAGATTTATCATGTGCAGAAGCAACCTGCTCAGAAAAGATTTGATTATTTACCAAATTTTCTGAATAGAAATCATCACTTGATGCAACAACATACATATTATAATTACCTGCTTCTACAGAAGATAAATCAATATTGCCATCAAACCAAGCATAAGTATATTTCTTGCTGTCATTAGAAGGAACTTCATATGGAATATCATTAGAATTAACAATTCTATTTAAATCTTGTTCAAACACCTTATCATTATCTAAATTAACAAATTTTAATTTGTAAGAAATATTACTATCTAAATCATTATTGATTCCATCAATAGTCGAATAGCCTTTTATAGATAAATTATTGTCAATATATTTAAAATATTCCAAATCAAAACGTCCGTCTTTTTTCTCTAAAACTTTTTCGGTAACAGTTACAGTTATTGTTTTAGTAACCGTTTGATTATAAGAATCAGTTACAGAATAAGTTACATCATACTTACCTTCTGTATCAGTTTTTACATCATTTTTAATAACTTCTATTTTTTCTATCTTTCCATCTTCTTCATCGGTTGCTGTAACTCCGTCAAGTGGATTAAAATCACTATTTAAATATATTGTCTTATCATAAGCATTTATCACTGGGAGTTGATTAGCAATAACCTTAATTGTTATCGTTTTCGTTGTAACCTGTCCGTTTTTATCTTGAACCGTATAAGTTACCTTATAATCACCTATTACATCAGTTTTTACTTCACCTTCATACTTAATATCAGCAATTTCACCGTCTTCTTTATCAGACGCTGTAACACCAGCCATCGGATCAAAATCACTATTTAAATAAATCTCTTTATCTTCTGCGTTTATTACTGGCTTTTCATTAGGAATAACAGTTACAGTAATAGTTTTAGAAACTTCCTTACCTTTAGAATCCTTAACTTTATAAGTTACCTCATAAGTTCCGGCTTCATCAGTATTTACCGTTTCTTCATAAGTAACATCATCAGTCAAATCAGTTCCATCATGAGCAGTCGCTTTTACACCATCCATATAATCAAATTCTTCAAACTGATTCACTTCCCTATTTTCGGCCTCAATTGTTGGAAGTTCAGCTGAAACAACTTTTACAGTGATTTCTTTACTAGCATGGAAATTACTATTATCAACAACAGTATAAGTAACATGATATGTCCCTGGTTCATTCGTTTTAACATCACCATCATAAGTAATTTTATCGGTTAAATTACCATTTTCAACATCTGTCGCACTAACCCCCGCCATCGGATCAAAATTACTACCTTCAGTAATAGTAACATCACTCGCATTTATTACAGGTTGATTATTTGAAACATTAAAATCTGAAACTTTAACATATCCAGTAACATGATTATCAGATGCTGGCAAGTCAGTATAAATTTTATAATATTCTTGATCAGGACCTTTTACTTTGTCAAGAATACTAACAGACATATCATAAATATTATCGTTTGTATTAGGATTCTTCATTGTATATAAATAATCATTGTAATCAGGAGTTTTAAAAACCTGTACCCAAACATGACCTTTTTTCGCAACACCAATTGTAGTAGAATTATATTCTTTACCTCCATAAGAATTATCTATAGAAAGAGAATTACCTGCTTGTTTTTCACCCCAATAAGGGTCTGTAGCCCATTTAACATTACGTCCGCCAGCCTTATTACCATAATGCCCACCATGATAATGTTTTCCAGTTACTAAAGAATAGCTACTACCAGATGTTTTAGCATAATCCATAATCGAATCACGAGGACTATCATAAGTTTTTGCACAGTCGTAAGCACAACTATCATACGCACCATAACCAAATAAATTATTCTTATCCATTGCAATTCGGCTAGTACCATATGCACTTTCATTTATTGCTGTTCCAAATGCTGTTAACGCATTCTGTCCATATGTTGCCTCGGCTTCCTTAAAATACTTACCAGTTCCATACATTTTTGAAGTTGCAGCAGTATAACCTTTACTGGAAATAATATTATCAAAGTCTTCAGCGGTATATCCTGTAACAGAATGACTAGGCAAATATAAGAAATATGAATAAAATGGATTATCTTTATTAACACTTCTGTCATAAGTACCAACCGTAACATTACCACTATAGGTAAAATTTCTATAATCATCAAGCATATCAGTTAATGTTGAATAAAAATAATTGCCATCAAAACTATAATATTTAACCCCGGGTGTTAAATAATCAGGTGCCTTACCCAAATTTGTCATTGTATTGCCAAATCCCTCACCATTATAATAAGTAATATGATGATTTAAATTACCTGTGTCAACATTTTTTTCATAATATGTATTTAAACTAGAATCGCCATCGCTATATATAGTCATGCTGTCTCCTTTAGCAATCCAAGCCTCTCTTCCGTTATAATTAATCTTATACCACGTTTCATTCTCAGCTTCTCTAACTTCTGTATAATTAAAAGTATTAGGAGATGTAATAGTTGCTATAATTTTTGCACTTTTTGACGGAGATACCCTGACGTTATTGGATTTACCGGGAACATAAAGTATATTACCATTTACCCCAAGTAAAGAAATAGGTGTAATTACTCCATTATCAATCTCTGTCCACCCAACATAACCACTTATCATAATTTTTACTCGGCCATTTTCTGAATAACCAAGCAAAGCAGCCTCACTACCATAATTACCATGGACACCTGCATAAACGGGTCCAGTACTTGAACTATATAAATTATAAACATTATCACTAGAAGTCGGTTTAAATTTAAATATTGCATACTTACTATCTATAGGAACTCCATCTTTATAAATAGTTGCCACACTAGTACTACTAGAATTTTGATTGTTCATCGCTCTTAAAGCCTCTTCATATGAAGAATAAGAACCAATCACTTTATTTCCACTAGTGTTACTTACCATTTCAACCGTGTAAGGTGTAGCTGCCTCAACCTTATAAAAAGGCATAAAACTAAATAAAACAGTAATTACAATAAGTGCTATAATTGATAGTTTTCTCATAACGCATCCTCCTTATTATTCTACTATCATAATTATAACATTTTTTTAGACAAATTTCTACCATTTTCGATGCAATGAAAAAACAAAAAAGGAATTTTAAATTCCTCTTACAAATACCATATATCCAAGAAAACCAATAAGAATTAAATAAAGTATCACGCCATTTACCATTTCAAAAGTCGTTGATTTATATTTAACACCTACAGCCATAGTAGATAAAATACCACCTATTAATCCACCAATATGAGCCCAGTTATCGATTCCTGTTGACATAAATCCAATAAGTAAGTTAATTACAATAAGTGGAATAATCTGCGATTTAATTACACTGTCCAAGTAAACTCTGTAATGGAAACCAAAGTATAAAAGCGAACCAAGTAAACCAAATATAGCCCCTGATGCTCCAACACTAAATCCATTATCGAAGAATATTGAAAGCATATTTCCAGCAAGTCCTGAAAGCAAATAAACAGCTAAATATTTTCCTTTGCCAAGAAAACTTTCCAGTTGCATACCAATAACATATAAAGCATACATGTTAAACAAAATATGAATAATATTCGCATGTAAAAACATTCCCGTAAACAATCTATAAAATTGTCCATTTATAATTAAATCTCTATTAACCGCAAAATCAAGTTCATTTAGAATATTAAACTGACATAAAATAAATACAATAATATTTATAAAAACTAAAATTGAAGTAACAATAGGTTTTTTTAAAGTAAACACTTCTTCATTCATTTTAGCATCTCCCTCATTTTTTTTGTTAATATCACTAGTAATTTTCATAAAAAGTTCTAATCCTTTTTCCTTAAAATTACTCTCTTTCATAATATCAGGGTAGCAGTCAATCACATATCTATATTTTTTTAAATCATTTATACTGTTAACCTCGGCAAAACTAATATTCCTGTGATCCTTAAAATTATCCATATTGACATTATCACCTAAGTTAACAAAAATACTAAGTGCATTCATACTAAAAGATAACGTCTTTTTCTTAATCGTTTTAAGAAGTGACTTTGTTTTAAGTAAATCATATTTAAATTGTTCGTCGTTGTGAATATAACCAGAAACAATTCGTACAATCTTGTACTCATCATCTAAATTCTCAAGCCAAATCTCATCTTGAATACCTCTAATAATTACTGGACTATATCCTCTTTCCGTAATAAAATAATGCAGAAGTTTCATTACAAGTTCTTCCTTTTTATCGATAATTAAATTATTCATTAAATCACCTACTCAAACTTTTTTAATATATCCGTAAAACACTCAGGTAGTTCACTATCAAACTGCATATACTCATGAGTTACTGGATGAGTAAAACCAAGTTCCTTAGCATGTAAACACTGACCAGTATCATCAATTAACTTCCTGCCACCATAAAGTGGATCATTAACCACCGGATGACCAATATAATCCATATGAACTCTTATCTGATGCGTTCTTCCTGTTTCCAAAGTAACCGAAATCAAAGTAGCTTTTTCAAATCTCTTTAAAACCTTAAAATGAGTAACCGCTCTTTTCCCACCAGCTACAACAGCCATTTTTTTTCGGTCCCTCGGACTCCTACCAATCGGGGCATCTATCTCCCCTGTATCACTAGGTAGTATCCCCCAAACTAAAGCAATATACTTTCTATAAGTCTTTTTTTCACTAAGCTCCTTAGCCAAAGTTTCATGTACCTTATTAGTTTTGGCAACCATCAAAAGGCCTGTCGTATAAGCGTCTATTCTATGAACAATCCCCGGCCTAAACTCGCCATTAACATCACTTAACTTCCCATGAGCTAAAAGTCCATTAACTAAAGTACCGTGATAATTACCTGGAGCCGGATGAACAACCATTCCATTAGGCTTATTAACCACAAGTAAATATTCATCTTCATAAACTATATCTAAATCCATCTTTTCTGGCAAAATATCATTATTTTCCTCATGGTTAACATCTATTATATCACCATTTATAACATTATATCCACTTTTCGTCTTTTTTCCGTTGACTAAAACCTCATCATTTTTAATCATCTTTAAAACCTGACTACGACTAATTCCAAGTTCTTCCACCAAATACTGATCAAGCCTGATGTTTTCTTTTTTTACTACGACTTTCATCCCTATCACCTTTTAACGTATAAATTACAATCATAAATAATGAAATTACAATAAACATATCAGCTAAATTAAACACTGGAAAATTATATCCAAAAAAGTTAAAATCTAAATAATCAATTACTTGCCTATGCCATACCCTATCGATTAAATTACCTGTAATACCGCCCATCAAAATTCCATATGTAACTTCTTCGAACAGATTTAAATTCTTACCCTTAATAAGCCAAAAATAAATGACGTTTAGCACGATAATTGAAAATATAATTAAAAAAATCGTTCCTGAACTAAATATACTAAAAGCGGCTCCTGTATTTCCAACAAGTGTAATTTCAAAAAAACTGCCAAGAACAGAAATACTATCACCCATATCCATCGTAAAACAAAGAACATTTTTAATTATCTGATCTACAATAACACACGCAAGCGCTATCAAAAAAATTCGCTTCAAACTGTATCACCCACAAAATATTATAACAGAAAATCCAAACAATTCCAAACTATTTATAACCTAAAGTCCACTTCAATATTTACTTATAAACAAAAATGTGTTAAAGTAAAAAGAAAAACAGGGGGGGAAATTATGAACAAAATCAAAGAATATACTAAATTGATTTTTAAATCACTTATTAATCCTAAAAATAAACTATCACTTATTCCAAACTGGCTTAGCTTTACTAGGGCAATTGGAGGAATTGCTATGCCAATCATGGCCTATACAGGAGCTACTCCAATCTCCTTACTATCCCTTCTATCATTTCTTGCTATTTCCGATTTTTTAGACGGTAAAGCGGCAAGATATATAGCCAAAGAAGAAACCAAAGAAGGAGCCGTCTTAGATGCCATTTCCGACAAAATATTTTCGCTTAGCTTAATCATAGGAATCATTGCAATCTCGCCAATATTTATTATAAATGGAATACTTGAAGGAGCTATCTCTTTAATAAATGCCAAATCATTTGAACATGGTGATGAACCCAAAAGCAATCAGATTGGAAAAATTAAAATCTGGCCTCTGTCCGCTGCCCTAATACTAGGTTATTTAAGCCATTCCATGGGCAATACTAGTTTTTTAGGAATCAGCCCAGAAATTATAAACTATATAAGTGTTGGCTTAAGTGCCATCACCATTCCTTTAGAAGCAATTAACATTAAACAATACTATAATGCCGCTAAAGAAAAACGCTTAAAAAAGGAACCTGAAACATCCAAAGAACAACAAATAAATCCTAAAGTAGTCGATGAAAACACCCTTGAAAAAACAAAGGTCAAAACAAAAGAAAAACCAAATAAGCATACTAAAACACCGCATTATAAATTAAAACCATCATCTAATAAACTATTAATAGTTAAAAACGAGGCACTAAATCCTCGAAAACAAGAAAAAAACGTAGTCAAAAGAAAGGAACTAAAAAAATGAAAAGAGAAAATTATTTAACTTGGGACGAATATTTTATGGCCATTGCCAAATTATCAGCCATGCGCAGTAAAGATCCTTCAACACAAGTTGGTGCCTGTATCGTCAGTGATGATAACCGTATTTTATCAATTGGTTATAATGGAGCTCCAAACGGCTTTAATGATGACGAATTTCCATGGGAACGCGAAGGAGAAAATCTTAATACTAAATATCCATACGTTTGTCATGCCGAAATGAATGCTATTCTAAATTACCGCGGATATCGAAAAGAATTTGAAAATGTTAGAATTTATGTCGATTTATTTCCGTGCAACGAATGTGCTAAAATAATCATTCAATCAGGTATTAAAGAAGTTATCTACCTCTCAGATAAATATAAAGATTCAGAAAATAATATTGCCTCAAGAAAACTATTTGACCGCTGTGGTGTTTCATATAAACAGTTAAACCTCGAAAAACAAATAAATATTGAAATAACCCCTAAAGTCAAAACAAAAGGACTAGTTAGAAAAAACAATTCCTAACTGGTCCTTTTAATTTATAGTTATTGATTAATCCATTTTATTATCTCATCAGCCGGCATATATCCAATATTTACATTTGCCTCTTTACCATCCTTAAATAAAACTAATGTTGGTACGCTCATAACTCCAAATCTTCGGCTAAGTTCCAAATTCTCATCGACATCAATTTCCACAACCGTAACCTTTTCTGAAACTTTCTCAAGCTCTGGTGCCAGCATCTTACAAGGACCACACCATGTCGCAAAAAAATCGACCAAAACTGTTCCCTTACTTGTTAATTCATCAAAATTTTCTTGATTTCCTTTTATAATTCCCATAACTTATTCCTCCTCATATTTATTTAAAACATTATCTATTCCATCGATATTTAATTTACCACTATCTATTAACCCATTTACTGCTTTAGGTGTTACAACTTTATACTTAAGAAAAATATCGATTGTTTCTAAATTAAACTCATTTGTATTATCACTATCCTCATACTTATCTTTAAGTGATGCAAAATCATCGAATACTGAAAGTGTTTGTTCAGCAACCATTGATAAAAGAGGTGTCTTTGAAAGAATCGGTTCTCTATAAGTAGAATTACTTATAAATTCCCAAGAAGCAAACGTTGGCAAAGATAAAATATATAAAGCGAAAAATACTAAAATATAATTTTTAATAGCTCCGACAACAGCTCCCAATATCTTAGACGGAATACCTAAAATAATCGTAAACTTCAAAAACTTTTCAAAAATTCCAGTCGTCACTGCGACAATCTTCAAAACAATCATCAATACACTAAAAACTAATATAAACGCCAGAACTTCATATAACACTATATTTAAAGACGTAATTCCGCCAAAACTAAAGAACGGCATAAAACTCATCAAAAGTTCACTTAGTGGATTCTTTAAGAAATATGCAATAACAACCACCACAATAACTCCAACTGCATTTACAAGTGCTTTAGTAAACCCATCTCTAAATCCAATAAAGGCTCCTAACAAAATAAATACAATTATTAAAATGTCTACTATATTCATGCCTCTCCTCCTAAAATAATTATATTACAAATAAAAATAAAAATAAACCCCTTATTGAGAAAGCAAAATATTTATGCTAAAATGATTTACAGGTGATTAAAAGTGTATAAAGAAAAACAAAAAACAATAACATTAAAAGTAAGTGAAAACACAATGAACAAAATGACTGAATACTTTCAAGATAAAAAAAGGCCTAAAACCCCGCCATATGCCATATTTCAAGCCGATGAAGCAGATACTGTAGTAACCCTATACAACTCTGGCAAAGTCGTTTTTCAAGGAATAAGTGCAGATATCGATGCAAACATGTGGAAAGAAATGGAAAAACACTTAAATCCTAATAAAAAAATCGATATGAAAATAGCTGGCGAAAAGAAAAAAGAAACCAAAAAAATAAATTCTCAAATATATAATGCCACTACTATCGGTTCAGATGAAGTTGGAACCGGTGATTACTTTGGCCCAATCGTCGTCACTGCAGCCTATGTTACCAAAGATAACATTAAATTTTTAGAAGCCTTAGGCATTAAAGATTCGAAAAAAATGACCGACGAACACATTCTCAAAACAGTTCCCCAAATTATTAAACATATTCCCTATTATACCATGATGCTAACTAATGAAGAATATAATGACAAATATGGAAACATCAATATGAATGCCATGAAAGCCATTCTTCATAATAAAGTCCTCACTGAAATGGCCAAAAAATATCCTGATTATGAATACATTGTCATTGACCAATTTGCCGAAAAATATATCTATTATAACTACCTAAAAAATATTCCCGTCGTTCAAAGAGACTTAACATTTATAACCAAAGCCGAAGACCAATGTCTATCTGTTGCCTGTGGAGCTGTAATCAGTAGATATATCTTCCTAAAAGAAATGGAAAAACTATCTAAAAAATATAACTTAAATATTCCAAAAGGAGCCGGCGAAAAAGTTGATGAAATTGGAAAACAAATTGTCGCTAAATACGGTCAAGACGAACTTAAAAAAATAGCTAAATTAAACTTTAAAAACACCGAAAAAATATTAAATGGTAATAATTAAAAATATCTCTTTTTAGACCTTATAATAAATAGCGCTTGTAAAAATATAACCATCAAAATTAACCCATTTTATAAAAATTTTTACTCATCTAAAATGATAACATAATTAAATTAGAAGGTGACTAAATGAATAAACAAGATATAAATAATATTCAAAAAAACAAATTTGATACACGCGTTGTAGAAAACATTCTAGAAGAAATAATAGAAAAAGACTTTCCAAAAAAAATAAAATAAATATTAACTTAAATCAAAACTACAAAGAATTTGATGATTACGATGAAAATTCACCATTAAACACTCTTGCCTATACTCAGCACGCAAATAACTATACATCTCAAATTGTTTTTGATATAAAAACATTTATTCATTTTTTTGGAAATAACGATAATGAAATAGATAAAACATTTTTAAGATTAGCTGCACGTTATAACTTTGACTATAACGTCTATATAAAAATTTTTGACCTTTTATACCACGAATTAGAACACGCTCACCAAAATTATTATTATCAAAAAAATTATTGGGAAATGATAAATTATGAAAGAAATAATAAAACACCTAAATCATCACAAAAAAAGCAAAAACTAGCAAAATGGTCTATAATTACCCTCTCATCCTTTAGCACCGATGAAAATGAAATATATATGCCAAACCATGACATCTATCCAATTGAACACAAAGCAAACGTTCAAGGAAAATATAAAGTATTAAAACTATTTGAAAAAAACATCCCAAGTGAAATTAAAAATATTAATAAAACTTATATTCTTTTAAAAGAGTTGTTATGCGGATATGAAATAGAAAAAGGCAAATTAATCTCACCATATGAAAAATATCTTAAAATCCAAAAGCCATATAGTGAAGAATATGCGTCTCTCTGCGAATACACAAAAGAAATGACAGAAAAATATTATAAATTCCTAGATTCATACGACAAGCTATCTTATGGCTTTCCAGTTGATAAAGACTTAATTTTATATTTAGAAACATTAAAATCAAACGGAAAAACATTTAAAGACACAAAAAGTATAAAAAAATATATCAAAAAACTATAAAACTGCTTTAATTAAAGCAGTTTTTTTCAAAATAAAAAGTCTAGAAGGACATCTTAACGAATTAAAACCTGATCTCCCAGGTGGGCATCACATCACCAGCTTTAGGATCCTTTAATAAATTAAAGTATTCTACACCACCGATGAATTAGATTCCCAATCGTTATACTTAGAAGGTTTTTCATAATAACATCTCTTCTAGACAATTACATTATAACATATAACTGTTTAAAAATCTATCACTTTTTCAAAATTAGACATTACATCTCATAATCATCCAAAAAATTATATTTATTGCCGTCTTTATTATAACTAATAACTGTATTTAAATTAACATTACTAAGTGATGCAAACAAACTTTTTTCAACATCTGGATTATACTTCTTTAAATCGCCAATCATCTTCTTCATCAAAATTCTTTTACCGGAAGACTTTCTCGTTACCGAACAAGCACAACCTATAAAAGACAACCCATTATATTTAGCCCATTCGATAATATTATCTTCTCTAACTAAATAAAGAGGTCTTATAAGTTCCATTCCCGCATAATGATCACTATGAAGTTTTGGTCTCATTCCACCAAAACAACCATTATACGTCTGATTAAGTAAAATAGTCGCTAAAACATCATCGTAATGATGTCCTAAAGCAATTTTATTACATCCTAAATTCTTGGCAAAATTATAAAGATGTCCCCTTCTCATTCTCGCACATAAAAAACAAGGACTTTTAGCTTTTGTCATATCGGCTATCTTAAAAATTGGAACATTAAAAATATGAGCATTTATGTTTAAAATATGTAAATTTTCTTTAATTTTATCTAAAACAGATTTAGTATAACCCGGATCCATAACTATATACTCAATATCAAACTTAACATTACCATGTTTTTGCAGCTCTTCCATACACTTGGCCAGTAAAGCTGAATCCTTACCTCCACTTATACAAACCGCAATTTTATCACCTTCGGAAATAAGTTTATAATCTTTAACCGCTTTCATAAATTTACTCCAAATACATGGCCTAAATTTCTTTATTATCGACCTTTCAATTTCCTTATACTTCTCCATTATAACCTCCAAAAAAAGCCTTATCTAGGCTTTTTAACATGCTTTTTACCATCTATATATAAATTATTTAAAATAGTCGAAACAGCATTAAGTTTAAGTGGACTATTCATTACTGAAGACACCACATAATCGACAACCTTTTTATTTGTAAACCCGCCAAATTCATCGATATCTAATTGTGAAAGAAATTCTTGATATTCTGACATTGGCGAATCTTCTAAAATTTTTCTAATTGCTTCTTTATCTAAATCTGGCATTATAATATGTTCTGCAAACATGTTCCACATATCCCTACTATTAAACACTGAATATATCATTTTATTATATTGCTTTAATGTCTCATTATTTACAAAAGCTGCACGTTTTTTCTTCGAAAATATTTTATCCAAACTTAATTTCACATTAAAATTAAAACTGCTTTTTTTCAAGTAATTACCTATATCAAACTCCCCAACATAAATAATATTATCGAGAAAAACATTATCGTCAGAAACTTCCATCGTTCTATTTTTCATATAATTTCCAAGTAACTTTTGCGTATTATTTAAAAACACCTCATCTAAATTATCAATTAAAACAACACCTGTTAAAAGTTCATCACGGTTTTCTAATCTTAATTCATTTATAATCTCATAAAAAGATTCATCAAAACCTAAATCAATTCCATATTGAAGTGAAGCATCAAGTTCGTGAAAAGGCAAATTAAAAGCCTTGGCACATTCCCTTATCATCGTCGTTTTCCCTATTCCAAAATTACCTGCAAATAAAATATTCTTATGAACTCCGGCATAATTTCCTTTATCTGAAATATTTTTATTATGCATCATTACCTTAATAAGCTTATATAAAGTCTCACCATCTTGTGGACATTTTTTATAAATAGTATTATAAATATCTTTAATATTTTCCATTAGAATCCCTCTTTACTAAAGTTTTACCATATAAATCTATCATATCATCGTTATTAAGTTCTTCAGCTATTTTATAAAAAACATCCGGAACTGAATAAAGTTTATTTGGATTATCTAGAATCATCTCTCCAGCCTGAATTATTACCTCTTTATTAACAAATTCCAAAAAATCTTCAGCACCCAATTTAGAAGCTAAATTTTTATATTCTGAAATATTCGACTCAACTAAAATCGTTATTATACTATCTAAACTAAGCGGTAGAAAAGAAATATGATTTCCAAACAAATGCCACATTGACGGAGTATCGGTAATATAATCAACTTTTGAATTAAAAGCATTTTGTCTCTCTTTCTCTACAAGCTGTTCTTTTAAAACTTGTAAATTAATATTTTCAGTTCTCAAACATTCCAAATCCTCTGAAACATTATCCTTACTACTCATAAACTTCTTTATTTTTTCATCTATTTCAATCTGCTTTTTATCAAGTTCATCATCATTCACGTATATAATCTCATCACCATCAGAACCACTAACCTCTGAAAAAGATACATATTTAATATTCGGAATACTTACATATTCAGAAGCCATATCTCTATTTATTTCACCAACAAAAGTTACATTAGAAATATCTAAAATAATATATGAGTCACTGTTTTCATCATAAAGTGAAAAACATTTCATTGAAATAATATTGTCAAGCATATTAAAGCAATCAAACTCTAAAACTTTTTCAAGCTCATCGATTAATACTATCCCCGTTAACTTTGTATTGTGACCATTCTCATTATACATATTTGCAAAAATATCATTAAAATTTTGAAGTAAAATATCCGAACTTACAATATTACCAATTTTTGGAAATAAAAATTTATAAAAAGGTATCTTGAAAGCTTTCGCAACCTCCTCAACCATTGTCGTCTTCCCAATTCCAAAATCACCATCTAACAAAATATTTTCGTGTTTAGCCTTGTAATCATTTTCACTATACTTATCTTTATTTTCTTTTTTATTATAAATATTTTGATTAGTATGTACTTGCATAATTAACCTAATTAATGCACTTTTATCTTGCGGACAGTTTCTATACACTTTTGTAAAAACATCTTTTACCTTTAATTCATCGCCCATATAATCCCCCGTTTAACATATTACATTTTTTTCTTTTTTTGCCGGCTTAATGGAAACATGTCGATAGAACCATTATCCATCTTTATTCGTAAAATTTCTTGAAAACAGCTTGGAACCGAATACAACTTGTTGTAATCTTCAGCTAAAAGTTCAGCTAAGCCATCTAATAATTTATCGTCAAAAAAGTACAAATAATCATCTACCCCAAGGCTTGATACTAATGCTTTATATTTTGATATATAAGAATCTCTTAAAATAATTTTAATACTATCCTTATCTATCTTTTCAAATTTAATATGTTTTTGAAATACATGCCACATTACCGCTGAGTTTTCAATATAGTCAATTTTTCTCTCTAATAATTTCATTTTAGCAAAATCTATCAACGCCTTTTGACTAATTTTCTTTATTTCATCATCTTGCACTTCAGTTTTCGTCTCATCACTATTATCTTGTGTATTAGTTTTACTTAAAAATGAAATATTAAAATCTGGAACACTTACATAATCCATAGCTCTATTTCTATTTACTTCCCCGACAAAAGTTATATTAGAAATATCAAGAGTCACATTTTCCTTTAAATCATCATCGTAAATTTTAAAATCATCAAAATCGATAATTCCATCTAAAACTATAAGAGAGTCATCATCGAGAATTCTTTCCATTTCCTCAATAACAATTACCCCATGAAGTCTTGGATTATGATTTTTTCGATACATCATTGTAAAAATATCTCTAAAATTACCTACAAGCAAATTCCAAACAACTTCATCATTCACCTTTGAAAAAGGGAACTTATAAAAAGGTATATTCAAAACTTTGGCAACCTCTTCTACCATCGTCGTTTTCCCAATTCCAAAATCACCATCGATCAAAATATTCTCGTGACTAAGTCCTAATAATCTATTTACATTATCATCAGATTTATATATATTTTCATTGTTCAAAATACTAGCGATAATTTCACATAAAGCCATCTCGTCTTGCGGACAAGTTTTGTAAACATCTGCAAAAACATCCTTTAATTTACTGTCCATTTAATCACCTTTTTTCAAATCGATATTTAAATCATCAAGCTGACTTTTATCAACATAATCTGGTGCCTCCATCATAAGATCTGATGCACTAGCTGTCTTTGGAAATGCAATAACATCACGAATATTATCTGTTCCGCATATAATCATACAAAGTCTCTCAAGTCCAATTGCCAAACCTCCATGAGGAGGAGTTCCATAATTTAAAGCATTTATTAAAAATCCAAATCTTTCATTTGCCTCTTCCTTAGTAAATCCAAGTTCTTCTAAAACCTTTTCTTGAACCTTAGGGTCATGTATTCTAAGACTACCGCCGCCTGCTTCATAACCGTTTAAAACAATATCATAAGCTCTTGCTTTCGCATGTTCCCGGTCATCTAAAGCATTTACATCTTGTGGTAAAGTAAACGGATGATGACATGCCAAATATCTTCCCTCTTCTTCACTATATTCAAACATTGGAAAATCCGTTACCCATAAGAAATTAAATTTACTCTCATCAATTAAATTCATTTCTTTAGCAATCTTTACCCTTAAAGCGCCTAAAGCTGTTTTCACAATCTTCTTCTTATCACCAATAATTAAAACCAAATCGTCATTCTTTAAATTTAATTTATTAATAATTCTTTCATCAACAAACTTGGCAATACTACCTGTAATTTCATCATTATACTTGAGGAAAGCCAAAGCTCTAGCTCCGTAAGCCTTTACAAACTCTTGAAGTTTATCAATATCTTTTCTCGAATATTTAGAAGCTCCATTCGCTACAACAATTGCATTAATTACCCCATCATTATCCAAAACGTCTTTAAACACTTTAAAATCAGTATTCTCAAACAAATCAGAAATATCGTGAATTAACATTTCAAATCTCGTATCCGGTTTATCACTACCATATAAATCCATTGCCTTGTCATAAGTCATTCTTTCAAAAGGAATCTTTATATCGATACCTTTTACATCTTTAAATACTTTGTGCAAAAGTCCTTCGGTAATCCCCATGATATCCTCTTCATTTACAAAACTCATTTCCATATCAATTTGCGTAAATTCTGGCTGCCTATCAGCTCGTAAATCCTCATCTCTAAAACATCTGGCAATTTGATAATACCTTTCCATTCCTGAAGCCATTAATAATTGTTTTAATAGTTGTGGAGACTGTGGCAAAGCATAAAATTTACCTTTATTAACCCTCGAAGGAACTAAATAGTCCCTTGCACCCTCTGGTGTTGATTTACATAAAATTGGAGTTTCAATCTCCAAAAAATCTAAAGAATTCAAATATTCTCTCGCACTTTGAACAATTTTATGTCTTGTAATAATATTATTCTTAAGCTCATCCCTTCGTAAATCTAAATATCTATATTTAAGTCTTGTATCTTCTAAAGCCGTAACATTATTTAAATCAAAAGGTAAATCTTTTGCTTCATTTAAAACCTCTAACTCAGACACGTTAACTTCAATATCACCAGTCACTAAATTTTTATTAGGATTCTCTCTTAAACCAACAATACCACTTACCTTAATAACTGATTCATTTTTCAAATTAGAAGCAACATCATAAAAATCACTATCCGGATGAATTACTAATTGAATAATTCCGCTTCTATCACGTAAATCAATAAAAATAAGACCACCTAAATCTCTTTTTTTATTAACCCAACCATATAAAGTTACTTCTTTTCCTTCATCTTTTTTTCCTAAACTTGTATTATTTATCTTCATCTAAATCACCTAATTTTTCACTTAAAAATTCTATAATTTCATCGTGTTTTACTTTGTACTCTTCTTTTGTCTTATTATTTTTAATAGTTAACACATTTGTCTTAACTTCCTCATCACCAATAATAATTACAAAACTAGCATTTATCTTATCTGCCCGTTTAAAGTTATTCTTAAAACTTTTACTTTCATAATCGATATCAACCTTAAAGCCGTTTGACCTAAGCTCATTAGCTAAACTCATTAAATATTTCTTTTCTTGTGTAGAAGCCCCAAATATATATACAGAAACAGGATTAGCCTGTACTTTATCAAGCCCTTCGTATTCGAGTGCTAAAAGCAATCTTTCAACACCTATCGCGAAACCTACTCCAGGTACACTCGGCCCACCAATATTTTCAACTAAATTATTATATCTTCCTCCCCCAGCCAAAACATTTTGACTGCCAAAATCTTTGATATCAGCTACAACTTCAAATACAGTATGTGTATAATAATCAAGGCCTCGAACAATATTAGGATTTATCTCATATTCAATATTCATTATATTTAAATATTCTTGAACTTTCATAAAATGTTCTTTGCTTTCGGCATTTAAATAATCCGTCATTTTAGGCGCATTTTTCATAAAACCTTTATCAGCGTCGACTTTACAATCGAGAATACGTAAAGGATTCTTTTCAAACCTTCTATTACAATCATCACACAAATCATTTAAATAAGGCTTAAAATAATCAGTTAAAGCTTTATGGTAATTCTCTCTAGATTCCTTATCACCTAATGTATTAATGTTAACTTTTACACCTTTTAATCCAAGCAAGTTCAAAAAATTATAGACAATACTAATAACTTCCGCATCCATCATTGAATCGTATGTTCCGAAGCATTCAAAACCGATTTGATAAAATTCCCTATATCTACCAGCCTGCGGTCTTTCATACCTAAACATTGGTCCCATATACCATGCCTTTAAAGGTAAACTGTCAGCATACAATTTATTTTCAATAAAGCTTCTGACAATTCCGGCTGTCCCTTCTGGCCTCAAAGTCATATCCCTATCTCCACGATCTTTAAAATCATATGTTTCTTTACTTACAATATCTGTAGTTTCCCCAACGCCTCTATGGAATAACTCACTTGCTTCAAACATTGGCGTTTCAAAATAACTAACGTTATATTTATCAATTAAACTACTAAAAACACTTCTTAAATAATTCATCATTAATGCTCTTTTACCATAAATATCATAAGTTCCTTTAGGTTTTTGTAACATTTTATAAGCTCCCTTCACTAATTAAGATTATATCGTCTTTTTGTTTAAAAATCAATAAAATCAAGGCAAAATGAAAAGAAACGAATTAATTCGTTTCTTTACCATTATTTAGCAGCTTGCTTTTTGTTTTTCTTATCACGATAAACAATTATAGCAGCACCGGCAAATATAATTACTAAACCACCACCAAGAATGATTAATGGAATACTTGCAGCAGTATTAGGTACAGTAATTGAAGTACCACATTCCCAAGCACCATATAAAGTCATATCTTTATTAAGAGCAGTTCCATCTGTCCATTTACCAGTTAAATCCTCATTCGTATACCAACCATTGAATTTACAATTTTCTTGTCTAGTTGTAAGTTCGTTTTCTTGAGTATAATGAGTTCCTTTATCGTAACAAGTTTTTCCTGGAGTTGGGTCAGTTAAATCTGGATTAGGTCTTACATCACCAACAATAACATAATCAACACAAACTCTAGGTTTATCCATTTTAGCAGCTAAAGTAATTGATTTAGAAACTTTTTGCTCTGTTGGATATAAAGCAGCAAGTCTTTGATAACTGTCATCTGAAGGTTGTAAAATATAAGCTTTATTAACAGTTCTTGTTGTTGTTACTGTAACCTTTAAATTTAATGACTCAGCAACTGAATTAGCAGGAATTCTAACAAAGAATTTCTCACCAGCATTAAATGTAGTTTTACTATTTCCAGAAGCATCAGTAGTTGTAGCACCATCAGCGCCTGATACAGAAACTGTATAAGTATCTGAACCATTTAAATCGACAGAAATTTCATTTGATACAAAATATTGTCCATCATCAGATAAATTCATATTAGTATTAGAAGCATTAACATTTAATGAAACTTTTGAAACTTCTGTAGCTTGTTTTGCCTCATCTACTAATTTTTTAATCATATCTCTAAGTCCATAAGGATCTGCCGCATTAGTAGTAAAGTCCGCATCTAAAGCAGAAGTTTGACCGGTATCAGATAAATACCACCAAAGTGCAGCTTGAGTAATAAATCTATCTACATCGTTATTACCATGAATTGATTTATAAGGATAACCATTTTCAAGAATATACCTTACTCCCTTATCAGCTTCACCAGCAATTGTAACATTTGTAGATTTTTCAGGCCATTTTTTCTTTAAATCCATACAGTAGGCAACCTTACCATCTGCAGTTTTGAATTTAGCCCATTTGTAATTTTCACCAATGTACGAAACCATTACACCAGTACGATTAACAGTTAAACTTTGAGCAGCTAAAGCTTGACCCATACTTGAAATTGCAAATACAGCAACTAAAAGTATAGAACAAAATATAGCACTAACTTTATTTAATATTTTCATAAATATTCCTCCTTACTATCTAGTCTTAACATTTACTTTATCTAAAGCAGAATTCATATTATCAAGCATCCGTGTCATTGTAATCGGATCCATAACTATACTTTTATATTTATTATCATCTTTTGCCAAAGCCAATTGTCTCTTTTTAAGAAGTACTGCTGCACCTGCAAGTCCACTTAAAGCAGCTAAAGTCATCACTCCCTCTAAGCCTGATCCAGTTTTAGCTAAATTATTACTAACAACTGGTGTATTATAACTAGGAACAATAGGTTCTGGTCTGCTAGGAGTTGGTTCCGGTTCACTTGGAGTCGGAGTTGGTTCTGGCTCGCTTGGAGTCGGAGTTGGTTCTGGCTCGCTTGGAGTCGGAGTTGGTTC
>CALVRJ010000011.1 GCA_944358545.1 uncultured Bacilli bacterium
TCGGTGACATATTATATATCAGACTTGGGACATTTTCAAAAGTTAACACTTAAGACATTATCATAAATTAATCATACCGTATGCTCTATCCACAATTTTTGTTATTGTATTATTATTTGCTTCAGTAAATCCATTCGAATATCTTTCATCCTTAAATGAATTCACTATTTCATTTATCCAATTGTTTATTGTATTAGCTGCTTCAACCATCTCTGGGATTTTACTATCATAACATTGTTTTACCCACTCTTTTAACTGTCTTTTCGCATCTTTATATTTTACGTGTGTTGTTATTCTTAAAAATTCCTCTTTTAAATTATATGCTTCTAATAGTTCACTGTTCATATTTAATACTTCTTGTAATCTATCAATTCTATATATTTCTACAAATCGATTATTCTTCTTTATCTTTATTGTCCCATACCAATAATCATTAAATTTATCATATGGTTTTTGTTTAATTAGTCCTTTATCATATTTTTCTTGTCGTTCTTGTTTTATTTTAAGTTCAGCTTTGGTCTCATTAAATGATTTTAGTAAAAGACTTTTATTAGTCCTATTTTTAAACATTATATATTCTTTGCTTCTCTTATTATCATCATATTTATGTACGAGTCTAATTCTCACATCATCTAGTCCTTTGGTTACATATTTGATATAATGAAATGGGTCGGCCACAAATATTGCCTTTGGAAAACATATTTTGACGACCTCGTAATATGGTCTATATAAATCACATATTACTACTTTTACGGACTTCCTATTTTTTACTTTTAAAAAGTAATCTATTAGGTAGTCCTTTTTTCTTGTTGGTAATATGTCAAGTGTTATTTTATGTATTGGATCATTCAATACAAATGAATATAATCCTTCTTGTGTATAAGTTGATGTTTCATCAAAAGATATAACTTCTGGCACTGTTTCCATATTATCTGGATAATTATTTGTTGCTTCTAAAAATGTTTTTCTCACAACACTTACTGATGTATTTGTTTCTTTAGCTATCGCGGTTAACGTACGATCTCTGTCCATACATAATTTTAAAATTAACTGTTTCGTTTTATGTGATATTTTATTTTTTGGACTACTTATTCCTAAATCTTCAGTAAATGTTTTTTTACAATATTTACATTCAAACCTTCTTTTATATACTATTAAATATGTTTCTTCTTCTGAATTTTTTAAATAAGTTATTTTACTTGTTTTTAAATAGTCATGTATTTTTTTACTAAAATTATTACACTTTGGACATCGAGCTTTTTTCCTACTTGATTTGATATGTATACATTTTGTTTTTTCATCTCCTGTTTCTACTTTAATAATATCAATAAATTCTTCTAAATTTAATATCTTTCTAAAATCTTCTTTTGTCATTCCATTCCTACCTTCTA
Source organism: uncultured Bacilli bacterium (assembly GCA_944358545.1). Taxonomy (GTDB): domain Bacteria; phylum Bacillota_I; class Bacilli_A; order RF39; family UBA660; genus Coprosoma. Next base: position 1,392 of record CALVRJ010000011.1, read on the forward strand.
GTAACTATAGTTACATCTTGATTATGACAAAATTCGTTTGATTTTTCTACCCCAGTAAAAAATGGAGCTTTTTAAAAAAACAACCCCACTAGAAAGTGTAGTTGTTTTCCACATTTACCCCACTAGAAAATCATGCTTTTACAAAAATGGACCCCACTGAAAAGTGGAGACCTATTTTATTTTGACCCCACTAGAAAGTGGAGAGCCGACCCTCTATTACTTGGCCAATTATCACTAGTTTTTGGTTTGACCAACACTACTTGACATTGAACCAAAAAAGTTAATTTTTTATTAACTTTTGTTTTTAGATTCTGTCATTCGTTTGGTAACAATTACAGAAACGATTATACATAGAAGCCCTAAAAGAATAACAGTAATTGATGCATAAGCTGATGTTGCAGGAACAGAAACGTTGCCACCTAAATCAATCATTCCTCCTGGTGGAGTAACAACTGGAGCTTCACCGTTTTGTTCGTAGTCTAAAATTATTGTTAAATTACTAACTAGATTAGCAGGTTGCGTCGTAACATTTTTATTGTAAGTTACAGATACTAGAAATGTTGTTTGGGCATCAGGGCTTAAAGTGTCTCCTTCTTTAATACCAGAATAACTAAATTGAATTGCTGGATTATTAGTGTCTGTCGTGCTTATTTTATTTAAGATTGCTTCGATTTTGCCACGATTTTTAACGGTTACTTCATAGGTTATTTCATCACCTGGCAAATATAGGTTTGTTTTGAAAGTGGCAGAATCATCGGTAAATGACGGTTCTTCACGATTAGAAGCACTTCCAACTATTTCTTTACTAGTGATGCCGGTAATAGCTACATCAAACAAATTATCATCGGCTTTAACCGAAGCACTCGGAACAGCAATAAATAAGCTTAAAATTAACATTGTAAAAATAATTAGTTTATTATTTTTCATTTTTGATCTCCTCGATTTTACTATACATTTATATTGTATCAAATAAATGAAAAAACAACAAGATAATTTTGTTGCTTTTTATTTTAAATGTGTAAATTAATTTTCAGATAGTTTTTGATAATAAGCAAATCTTTTCATGGCTGCTTCTTTATTTAACTTAAGCATATTGTCCGCTTCTTCTTTGTTAACAGTTTTTAGCATGGTATATCTGGTTTGCGTATTTAAATATTCTTCATATAAGTTAAAATCTGGAGTTTTAGTGTCTAAGGTAAAGGTTTCAGAAGTACCATCGTATCTAAATAATGGGAAGTATCCACATTTGGTAGCTAAAGCTTCGGAAGCAATACTTTGTGACATTCCTCCTTTTAAGCCATGAGATATACAAGGACAGTAAGCAATAATTAAAGCTGGGCCTTTATGTTTAATTGCTTCACTTAGGGCATTGATAGTTTGCAACATATTGCCTCCTAGACATATTTGAGCAACATATGTATTTGGATACGCCATAGCAATTCTAGCTAAATCTTTACGATAATTTCTTTTGCCACGACTAGCAAACTGGGCAACCATACCTTCAGGCGTTGCTTTGGATACTTGGCCACCAGTATTAGAATAAACTTCAGTATCAAGAACTAATATTTTAGCATTTTCACCGCTTGATAAGACATGGTCTATACCACTAAATCCGATGTCATAAGCCCAGCCATCGCCACCTATGGTCCAGATGCTTCTGGCAGGAATGTAATCTTTTAAAGGCAGTAATTCAGGATATTTAGAATAATCGATTTTTTCGGATATTTCTTTAGTTATATCATAATCATCTTCATTAGTTAGCCATTTTGTAAATAGTTCATCACTACCCTTTTGCATGATTTTTCTTATTTGATCACGTTTATTTTCATAGCTCATTAAGATTCCAAAACCAAATTCAGCATTGTCTTCAAATAAACTACTAGCCCAAGAGACACTATATGGGGCATTAGGTAATTCACCGCCATAAATTGATGAACAACCTGTTGCGTTGGCAACGACTAAGCTATCGCCAGTAAGTTGGGTAAGTAACTTAATATAGGCAGTTTCACCACATCCGGCGCAAGCACCGTGAAAACAAAAACGTGGCTTTATAAATTGGCTTCCTTTTATCGTTTCTTTTTTGAAATTGTGTTTTTCAGTAACATTTTCGATTAAATAGTCGAAGATTTGGTCGTTTTTACTGTCTTTTAAGGTTTCGAAGACTAAGGCTTTATTGCCTCTAAGGCCAGGACAAGTATTTAAACAAACGCCACAACCGGTACAGTTTTTGGCTGATATGGCAATTATGTAATAGTAACCTGGTATTCCTAGGGCAGGTTTACATTCGTTTTTGACGTAATCTGGGGCTTTTTGATATTCATCTTCATTTAAAAGAAATGGTCTGATAACTCCATGCGGACAAACTAAGGAACACATGCCACATTGAATACAGTTTTGTGGTAGCCATTTAGGAACAAATTCACTGATGTTTTGCATTTCTGGTTCAGTATGACTAAATGTTCCATCTTCAAATCCGGTAAAATCAGATACTTTTAGTTTTCCCCCTTCACGATGAGACAGGGCATCGTAAATTGTTTGCGAATTAAAATCTAGGACTGATGAATCGTCATCAAGTTCAACTTTAATTATTTCATTATCAACGTCTTTTAAAGCGTTTATATTATTTTCAGCAATCGTTTTAGATTTAACGGCAAATTTTTGATTTATATATTCTTCTAATTTTTGAGTGGCTAAATTTTCATCGATTAGAGTTGTAAGTTTAAAAATAACTTTTTCCATAATCATGCTTATTTTGCGGTTTAAATTGTTTTCCCGAGCTATTTTATCCGCATCAATTATATATAATGAAATATTTTTTTGATTTAACATCTTTTTAAATGGTTTTAAAGCGGTTAATATTTCTTCTTTGTTTTTAGAGGTGTTTATAAGAAGTTTGCCGTTTGGTTTAATGTCGGATACTGGGTCAAAGACATTTAAATAAGTATCTTTAGAAATAACTATTAATTCTGGATTATGGACAAAGTAGGTAGATTTAATTTGACTGTTAGAAAATCTAAGATGACTAGCTGTAACTCCACCGGATTTTTTAGAATCGTATTCAAAGTACCCTTGAACATATTGTCCTTTTAGGGAACCGACGATATTTAAAAGCGATTTACTACAACTGACCATGCCGTCACTACCATAGCCATAGATTAAAAATTCCGTGGTTTGGTTAGTATTAATGTTTTCGTATTTTAGGCTTAAATTAGTAACGTCATCGTCAATGCCGATAGTGAATTCATCTTGAGGATTATCAAGCATATCATAAACGGCTTTTATCATACCTGGAGTTGTGTCTTTACTAGATAAACCGTAACGACCTTTTGTAATAATGATATTTTTATTTTTTAAGGCAGAGGTAACATCTAGGTAAAGCGGTTCACCTTCACTTCCTGCTTCTTTAGTTCTATCTAAAACGGCTATTTTTTCGGTAGTGTCTGGTAATTCATTTAGTAAATATTCGGAACTAAACGGACGATATAAATGAACTTCGATTAAACCAATTTCGCCACCTAGATAATCAATGGTTTCTTTAATTGTTTCACAAACAGAACCCATGGCAACGATAACTTTTTTAGCATTTTTATTTCCATAGTAATTGAATGGCTTATAGTTATGACCAGATAGTTTATTTATTTCATCCATATAATGGCTTACGATATTAGGAACTTGATTATAAAATTTATTACGCGATTCAGTTATTTGAAAATAAATATCCGGATTTTGGTTAGTACCTCGTGTTACTGGTTTTTTAGTTAAGGCTCTATCACGGAATTGTTTTAACGATTCAAAAGGTACTAGTGGTTTTATATCTTCTTTGTCAAGAATAGTTATTTTGTTTAATTCATGGCTTGTTCGAAAGCCATCAAAGAAGTGCATGAAAGGCAGTGAAGATTTTAAACTAGAAATATGAGCAACTAAGGCTAAATAATAAGCGTCTTCAACTGATGATGAGGCAAGCATGCATATTCCTGTGCTTCTGGTGGCATAAATATCTTGATGGTCACCAAAGATACTTAGGGCATGTGTCGATAAACTTCTAGCAGCAACGTGCATTACAAATGGCCACATTTCACCAGCTATTTTATAAAGATTGGGAATCATCAAGAGTAAGCCTTGACTAGCTGTATAAGTGGTAGCTAGTGTACCTTCTTCAAGTGCACCATGAACAAGGCCAATAGCTCCGGCTTCACTTTGCATTTCAACAACTTTAGGAATTTCGCCAAAGATATTAGTTTTACCTTCACCACTCCATTTATCAATATGGTCGGGCATTGGGGTAGATGGAGTGATTGGATAAATTCCAGCAAGTTCAGTAAAAAGATAAGAAGCTCTAGCACAAGCTTCGTTTCCATCGGCAATTATTTGTTTCATTTTAATCCCCCCTATTTTTGGCATTTTTCATCGTTTGGTGCGGATACTTCGTAGGTGAATTTTTTCCCGTTTGTTGTTTTAACGATGACTTTAACATTATTTGAATATGGCTTTTCAGTCATTGGATTTTCCATATCGTCTTCTATATAACCATTTTCTATAGTATAACCGTTTAATGTTCCACCATTTTTTAGAATGTCCGTACTAATGCTTAATTGACCGCCGGCACTCGGTAAGACTTCTGGGTGTTCGGTTATAAGCGTTTTCGCACCTTCGATAAGGTTTTGTTCTTGAGTAAGACATGTCTGATAACGACTGTTTTTAATGTTACGGTCAATAGCGGTAACGGCTATTGTTCCGATTATACCAAGAATAACGATAACGCCTAAGAGTTCGGCTAAGGTAAAGGCCTTTTTATTCATGTAAACTCCTCCTTAGTTTAGCTACTTGTTTTGCAAAGTCTTCATGATTGGTAATATATGAGCCTACGACAGCTAAATCGACGTCTTTGACTTTTTTTATTGTTTCATCGTTAATTCCACCATCTACTTCGATTATATATTTAAGATTATTTTGAAGGCGATAATTTTTAAGTTCTTTTATTTTATCCGTAATATCGATAAACTTTTGACCGCCAGCTCCCGGATGAACAGACATTACTAAAACTAAATCGATTTTATTTAAGTATGGACAAATGGTTTTGACTTCTGTTTCAGGATTAAGAGCCATACCGACTTTAACGTTTTTAGATTTGATATAATCGATTATTTCTTCGGGATTTTCGGTAGCTTCTATATGAAAGGTTATATATTCTGGAGATGTTTTGACAACTTCATCAACGTATTTTTTGATATCGATTACCATTAGGTGAATATCTTTAGGATTAGTAACTTTATCTGTTTTTTGAATTATTTCAGAAAAAGGCAAAGTTGGACGAGCAGTAAAATGTCCGTCCATAACATCAAAGTGCATATAATCAGTCACTTCGTTTAATTTAGTTATTTTATTTTCATCATCTTGAATGGTTAAGAATGAACCTGATATTTTCATGTTACACTTCCTTATCTTGTAAAAAATTCAAATAATTTTCATAACGACTTTTTAATATTTCGCCATTTTTAACTTTTTCTTTAACTTGGCATCCATCTTCTTTAACATGCATACAGTCGCGATATTTGCATTCAAATTTGCTAAATTCTTTAAAGTTATTGCGAATGTCTTCTTTACTTAATACAGTTAAATCTAGAGCCGAAAAACCTGGAGTATCGGCAACTAAGCCCCCAAATAGTTCTAAAGCTTCTGTATGTCTAGTAGTGTGTTTTCCTCTGTTTAAAGCTTTAGATATTTCGTTTGTTTTAAGGTTTAGTTTAGGATTTATTTTATTGATTAGGGTTGATTTACCAGCGCCGCTTTGGCCAGTAAAAACGCAAAATTTATCTTTAAACGTTTGTTCTATTTCAGTAATTTGATTATTTAGAAATACTTTATAGCCGAGATTTTGATAGTATTTTAAGATTGGTTTTATCTTTTCTTTTTCTTCTTTGGTAAGTAAATCTTGTTTAGTAAAGACGATAACTGGATTTATGTGGTTATATTCACTGATTAAAATAAGCTTGTCTAAAAGAGCGGAAGAGAAATCCGGCTCCTTTAGACTTGTTATAAGATAAGATGTATCAACATTAGACACGGGAGGTCTTGGCAAAATGTTTTTACGAGGTTTAATTTCTAAAATGTAATGGTTTTTTTCATCAAATTCTACATAATCACCGACTAAGGGTGTTTGTTTTAAGTTTCGAAATTTACCCCGAGCTTTACATGTGTAATTTTGATTTCCAGCTTTGATGGTGTAGTCATTGCTTAATAATTTGATAATCCGGCCAATCATTGATTTTCAGTACTTTCAGTTGGAGTTTGGGCTTGATCGTTATTTTCAGGTTCTGGTTCTTCCGGAGTTTGAGCTTCATTTTTGACAACACGTATATTTAAAATGTCACCTTTTTTTACTTCACCACCATATTGTTTATTTTGACTAATTATTGTTCCGTTTTCACTGGTTGGGTCAACAACATATGTAACATTTAAGGTTACACCATTTTCTTCGCAGAACTGTCTAACGCTTGTTTCACTATAACCACCTTCAACGAAGTTTGGATAACTTGTATATACTTCTGGAATGGTTAAGGTTATGGTGTCACCTTTGCCTATTTTTTCCCCAGGTTCGATATCTTGTTCTAGAATAGTTCCTTCTTTGGCATTATCAGTATTTGGAACTCTTTTTGGTTTAGTTATTACTTTAATGCCTTTAGCTTCTAGCTGGGCTTTAATGTCGTAATAGTTTTCTCCAGTATAGTCTTTAACTTTAATTTTGTCGGTTCCTTTAGAAATAATTAAGGTTATTTTAGTACTCTTTTTAACAGTACGGCCGATGTCTGGCGTTGTACCAATAACTCTATTTTTCTTAACGTCATCGCTATTTTCTTTTTTAGTTTTATTGGCAACAGTAAATCCTTCGTCTTCAAGGGTTCTTTCGGCTTTACTGATTGTCATACCAGCAACGTCAGGTATTTCTATTTCTTTATTACTAGCCAGATTTGGAACGACAAAGAAAATAATAATTAAAGCAATTACCAAAACGGCAATAATACTTCCAATAATAATCATAGCTTTATTCATTTTTTTGTCTTTTTTCTTCTCTTCTTCACCTTCACGGCGAGAGGTGCGTGATTCTTTTGATTTTGGAAGGTCATCATTATCAAAGTTTGTTTCTGGATAAGCATATTTTATTTTTGGTTCATTAAATCTTTCAGGGTCTAAAGCTGTTTTTAAATCGTCGTGCATTTCCATCGCAGAGTCATAACGGTTTTTAGGATTTTTAGCCGCTGCTCTTAAGATGATATTTTCGATGCTTTGGGGCATATCTGGATCGTATTCACAAATACTAGGAAGTGGTTCTTTCATGTGCTTTAAAGCGACTTCGACTGGACTATCACCTTTGAATGGAACATGACCTGTTACTAGTTCATACATGAGAATACCAAGTGAATAAATGTCACTTTTAATAGTAGCAGCTCCGCCATTAGCTTGCTCAGGAGGAATGTAATAAACAGTTCCCATAACACTATTGGTTTGTGTTAAATCGCCTGAATTTAAGGCTACAGCTATACCAAAGTCCATTATTTTAACTGTTCCATCTTCTAAGATAATAACGTTTTGTGGTTTAATATCACGATGAATGATGTAACTTTCATGGGCATGAGCAATAGCTTTAGTTAGTTGAAGCATAATATCGACAACTTCTGGCAAGGTTAAGCTACCACGTTTTTTAATTAATTGTTTTAAGGTTTTTCCTTCAACGTATTCCATAACGATAAAATATTTTCCGTCATCTTCACCAACATCGTAAACTTCGACGATATTTGGGTCAGTTAAAGAACTAGCGGAAATAGCTTCACGCTGGAAACGACGAACAAATTTTTCGTCACTAGCCAAATCACCACGAAGAATTTTGACGGCTACTTTTCGATTTAAGATGGTATCTTCAGCTAGATAGACGTTAGCCATTCCTCCTTCGCCTATAGACCTTATTATTTGATAACGGTCATTAATCATATCCCCTTTATTTACCATTATTTATCCTCCTTCTTTAGATAAGCAACTGAGATATTATCGGTTCCACCTCGGTTATTACATTTGTATATTAGTTTTTGTAATTTTTCATCGATTGATAGGTCACTGTCTAAAACTTTTTCTATTTGTTCATCTTCAAGCATGTTAGTTAAGCCATCACTACAAAGCAAGATACCCTCAACATCGGTTTCAACGTCAAAAACGTCCATTTCAACACTTATATTGGTTCCAAGAGCACGCATCAAAACATTTTTTCTTGGGTGGTGTTTAGCCTCTTCAGGGGTTAATTCACCTGATTTTACAAGTAAGTTAACTAGGGTATGGTCGTTTGTGATTTTGTATAGTTTTTTGTTTTTTATAACATAGCCTGAGGAATCACCGATGTTTCCAAAAAGTAGGAAATCTTTAGTAAGCAAGGCCATGACAATTGTCGTGCCCATACCAGCGCTTTCCGGATTTTTTTCAGTATATTTATATAAAAGCATATTTGCTTCGCTGACTACTTCTTTTAAGAATCCGATAGCATCTTCTTTATTACCAACAGTACTGGTATCGGTAAAGCGTTTACCAATGTGAGTGATAGCAATTGATGAAGCAATTTCACCACCTTTATGGCCACCCATACCGTCAGCAACAATCATGAGAATTTCACCAGATTGATTTTTGACAATAGTCACACTATCTTCGTTATGATCCCTTACTTTGCCAGGATCAGTTAGGTATGAAAATTCCATTATTTTACCTCCTCATAATTAGATCTTAATTGGCCGCAAGCAGCGGAAACGTCGCCACCAAACTCTTTACGAATTGTAACAGATATTCCTTGTTTTTTGAGTAAGTCATAAAAATGCATACGGGCTTTTTCAGGAGTTTTTTCTAAGTTAATATGGCTTGTCTCATTATAAGGAATTAAATTAACATAACAGTTTAAGCCTTTTAAAAGATGGGCAAGTTCATAAGCACATTCATCTGAATCGTTGATTCCTTTAAGCATTATGTATTCAAATGTTACTCTTCGGTTTGTTTTGTTTATATAATCTTTAACAGCAGTCATTAAGTCTTTAAGTGGATAAGCTTTATTTATTTTCATAATACTACTTCGAAGTTTATCATTTGGGGCATGAAGAGAGATGGCGAGGTTTACTTGTAGGTTTTCATTTGTAAATTCCTTTATTTTAGGAACAATACCACAAGTTGAAACAGTTATATGTCTAGCACCTATTTCTAGTCCTTTACCACTGTTAATTATCTTGATAAAGTCCATGAGGTTATCATAATTATCAAATGGTTCACCAATTCCCATAATAACGATATGAGATATTTTTAAACCTGAATCTTTTTCGACTTCTAAAACTTGACCAACCATTTCAAATGTTTCTAAATTACGAACTTTTTTGAGTCTGCCACTTTCACAGAAGATACATCCCATATTACAACCAACTTGGGTTGAAACACATAAGCTGATGCCATAATCATGAATCATTAAAACGGCTTCGACTTTATTGCCGTCTTCAAGGTCAAAGAGATATTTATAAACGTCTCTTCCGGTTTGTTTGGCAATGATTTTTGGCTTACTTATTTTAAAGTCTGCTTTTAATTTTTCGATAACGTCTTTTTTGATATTAGTCATTTCGTCAAAGTTTTCAACTCTTTTTTTATAAAGCCAATCATAGACTTGTGTGGCTTTAAATTTCTTCTCGCCAATATTTTCAAAGTAGTTTTCAAGTTTTTCTAATGTTTGTCCATATATATTCATAAATTCCACCCTACCATTCATTATAGCAAAAAAATACAAAAAATAATAGAATTTGCATCTATTATTTATAGTTTATATGTTTATTTTAAGCAATATTTTTAAAGGTTTACACTTTGATTACATTTTACATAAATTCCATAACAATACATACGATAAAGAAGATTGCACCTAAAATAGCAGTAAGTCTGGTTATCATAAGTTCACTACCGCGTTCTTTTCGATGAGCAAATAATTCGTCATTCCCACCTAAAATCGCACTTGAAGCACTTTCAGCTTTATTACTTTGTAAGATAACAATTGCGATTAAAAGAATTGAGATAATTATTAATAGTATTTCCATGTTATCCCTCCAACTTCATATAATTTACCACATTTTACTAAAAAAAGCAACAAGTTATGTCGCTTTTATAAAGCTATTTGTCTTCTTTAGAATAACTTTTGTCACGACTTATAGATTTTTTTGCCACTACCATAAAGATTCAAAAATAAATGTGACGTTTCTATATGTTAATTCAATAGTTTGATTTTTACTAAAAAAGACTTAATTTTCTTTAATATGAATTAAGCCTTTGTCTACTTCTTCTAATGCCCTACCGATTGATTTTGCGGATTTGTATTCATTTTCTGGCATTTGATAATGTTTTGTTTCGTCCATTTCTTTGGCTCTTTTAGAAACAATATTTACTAATAAGTATTTTGAGCTTACTTTTTGCATTACTTCATCAATTGATGGATATATCATATTAATCACGCTCCTATATGTATAGGATATACCTATTTTCTTTTAATTGCAAGTTTTGGGATAAAATTTGACATTTATTTAACACTGTTTCTTAAGCCTTCTAAGACTTCAAACATCGCATATGTGTCCTGTGCACAGTATTCGATAAGTTTGTTATATTTAAAATCATATTCTTCTTTGGAGTAATTATCAAAGTTCGCATATGTTATTAATGCTTCAACTCCGTTGCCAATATCCATGCCTTCATAGGTTAAATCGGAGAGAGACGGAAGGACTTTTTTGATAGAAAATGAGCCATTCATTTTTGGATTATAATAATTTGGAAGTGATGATCTTTCTTTAGTAAATCCTAGTTTTTCATATAATTTGGTATTAGATTTAACGATGTTTAGAAGGTCAAAGATGTTATTTCTGATAGTCAGTAACTTTTCTTTATATTCTGGGAATATTTCAGATAGTTCTTTGAGTCTTGTTTTTTCAAAAGCGTCATTATAAACCAAAACTGTTCCATCGTTTTTAATTAGATGACATAGGGTTTGGATGAGTTCTAAACGATGGTCTTTGAGATCTTTAGCTAGGTAACCATAGTGATCTTTTTGTTTATCTAATTTGCCTTCTTCTTTTTGAATGTGCAGGGAAAATTGAAATACTGACTGGGTATATGGTCTTTCTCCTTTAAATCTCGGTAAAGGACAAGGGAATGTTTCAAAATCTAAGTGATAGATAGGATATTTTATTTGTCTTAAACCCACTTTTATTTTTTCTTTATCAATGTAAGGCGTGCCAGTGATAGTAGCTTGTTTTTGAATTTTATTTTTTTCACGGTTTAAGTATTCGTCTGGAACGTCGATTATTTTATAGTAGCCTTTTTTTAGCAAATCTTCACAGGTATATGTTTTACCGTCTTTTTTAAATCCCCTACTGCTATCTAAGTAATTATAGATAGAATTGGTTTTCGGAAGATAGTCAAAACATATATCTAGACATGGACATTTTTTTAAGCGAGCGTTTGGACAACAGATGTTTTTAGGAACTGTATTATTTAAATATTTAGTAAGATATTCTTCGACTAATTTTCGGTCTTCATCTACTTTGGTCTGATAATATTCAGTTAGTTTATTTACGTCGATTAAGTTTATAAGATGACCTGTTTTATTTGGTGAATAATCAGGTTTATTTTCTTTATATGTTCCATCAAAGATGTAGTTTGGATTTAATACGGCTAGATAATAGTTTATCTTTTTTACTTGGTTTGTTTTTTCTATGAAATATCTTTGAACAGCAAGGTCATAAATGTAATGGCCAGGTTTAGAATATCTATCTAAGAGTTTGGTTACTATTTTATCATAAGTTGCTTTAGTCATTTTGGTTTTTAGACTATCATATGATTTTAGTTTATAAATGTTTCCTTCTTTTTCAAATATAGGTTCTTTAGATATTTTAAGAAAAGTATTGCTAGTTGTCGATTTAGCTTCGATGATGTTTATCTCATCAGATTCGTTATAAACATCGACGTAACAGAGATAGTTTAGATTATTTATTTGACATGTAAATTTAGTTTGGTTATGAGTTTTTCTTGAATAATTAAATTTGCCTTTAAATATTCTTTTAGATTCTAAAGCAGCTTGTCTTTCGACTTCATTATAATATGGAAGCATTGTTTTTAGATGCTTTTCATCTAGTGTTTCGTCCCCCATTTCACTAAGCATATCTTCAAAGTTTAGATTGTTTTCTTCTTCTAAGTATTCATCAAATGTTAAGTCTTCTGAGGGGATATCTTCATTTATATATCTTGGGCATTTGGAATAGTTGATGAATTTTGTTTTTGTTATAATCATTTGAATCACCTAAATTTATTATACTAGTTTTTGAATATAAAAAAAGACTTTTTGTCTTTTTAGATTAATTAAGGTTTGTTAATTTTTCAATGATTAGTTTAGGTTTTACTTCGTAATCATCTATTTTAAAGCAGTTTAATACTTCTTCGTCTGGAACGGTTTTTTCGTTATAATAAACGGTTATCAGGGTCTCACCAGCCTCGACTTTATCGCCAACTTTTTTATTTATGACAAAGCCTACTTCATGGTCAATTTTATCGTTTTCGGTTAGTCTTCCTGCACCTAAGTTTCTTGCGAGTTTACCGATTTCTAGAGCATCGATTTGCGTAATGTATCCAGATTTAGGTGCGGTTAAATGTTTTTTGTTTTGAGAAATTTTAATATTTGAAATATCCCCTCCTTGAGCCGTGACCCACTCTAAAAATTTACGGTATGCTTGGCCATTTTTGAGGTTTTCTAAAGACATGGTTTTGGCTTCTTCTTCGCTTATTCCTTTTTCCATAGATACCATAAGGCTAGATAGTTCCGTGACAAGTTCGATTAGGTCAGCTGGTCCATTTCCTTTAAGGGTATTTATACTTTCGACTACTTCAAGGGCATTTCCTACAGCCCGGCCTAAAGGTTCATTCATGTTTGTTAGAAGGCAAGCTGTTTCTTTGTTATAATGTTTTCCTATTTTTATCATGAGCTTTCCAAGTTTTTCAGCATCTTTAAGGTTATTAACTAAGGCACCTTCACCAACTTTGAGGTCAATAACTATTTTGTTTGAACCACTAGCAATTTTTTTACTCATAACGCTTGAGGCAATTAATGGAATAGAGTCGACGGTTCCAGTAACATCTCTTAGGGCATATATTTTTTTATCAGCGGGAACAAGGTTACCCATGGTGCCAACTAGGGCGATGCCAATTTTCTTTACTTGGTTTTGAAAGTTTTCAAGGGTCATATTGGTTTTAAAACCCGGAATAGATTCTAGTTTATCAATAGTTCCACCAGTATGTCCAAGTCCCCGGCCGCTCATTTTAGCAACATTTACGCCAAGTGAAGCAACTAGCGGGGCAAGTACAAGTGTTGTTTTATCTCCTACTCCACCAGTTGAATGTTTATCGACAGCGTTTATGTTTAAATTTAAAACTTCACCACTTTTAAGCATGATATCAGTTAAGTCTAAGGTTTCTTCATCAGACATTCCTAAAAGGTCAATTTCTGTTAGGAAGGCAGACATTTGATAATCTTTTATTTCACCATTTAAAAATCCGTTTACAACGTATTTTAATTCTTCATATGTAAGTTTTTGATTTTGCTCTTTTTTATCGATTATATCTAATATGTTCATAAAAAAATCCTCCTGCTTTTATTTTAATATAAGTAGGAGAAAATTGATAGGTTTATTTGGTTTTAGGTGTGTTAAGAGGTGTCAAAGGAATGGTGTGATGGATGTGATAGAAACGAATAAATTCAGAATATGGCTGGTCTTCTAAAAGAACCGGTGTATAGTTGCCAGTATCGAGGCGGCAAATTCCAACTATCTGTGGGTTTTCAATTCCTTTATCCTCTTGTTCTTGGGCTTTTAATTGATTTACGTAATTATGATATGTTTCTTGATATTTTTGGTTTTGCAAATGGTTTTTTTGATATTCTTCAGGAATTATATGACCATAATAAATCCAACCGGCAAAGTTTTGAACTACTGTTCCATTAATGTTTTCTCTTTCGACAAAACGAAAACCTTCAATTTGATTTTTAGTCGTATTTTTTAATTCTTTGATTGATTCAATGGCATAGTCGATGTAATCTCCTTTTATATCGTCAATACGAATTTCAATTATTTCGGGGTACATATCTCCTTTGGTTTTTATTTGAAAAAATGTTGCCATTATTATCCTTCCTTTCACAGTGGCATATAATACTACTTATTGTGATAATTGTAAATAAAAATCTAGAATTCACATTCTAGATTATTCTTTAGGAAACAGCTTTGATAAATTACTATTTAACACTTTTGAACTGCGTTCTGGGTTTTCATATAATATTTTATATAACTCGGGGTAATTTTTAATAGCTGAAAGTATGTTTAAATCTTTTTTAGATACTCTAACACTATAGCTGTTATCTTCACTGACAACTGATTGTTCACGGCCGAGAGCAACGTCAGCTGAGAGGTCCAAGGTATCAAGTATTTTAACTAAGACATTGAATCTTGGAGTACGTTTTCCTGATTCGTATTGAGAAACTTCAGCAGGTTTAACTCCCACAATATTTGCGAGTTCGGTTTGAGTTAAATTTTTCTGTTTACGAGCACTTTTAAGTATTTCATTTAACATATTATCGTTATCCTTTCGTTAACTAATTATAACAAGCTTTAGTTCTAAATGAAATTAAATTAACTTTATGTTACTAAGTAGCTTGATAATAACTTTTAGTTAATATATAATATATTTGGGAGGTCGAATATGAACGAATTAAAAGAGCTTAGGAAAAAAAATAATTATACATGCCAAGATATGAGTGAAAAACTAAATATTAGTAAGCCTTTTTATTGGCAAATAGAAAACGGCCGAAGAAGGTTATCTTATATTATGGCAATTAAGATAGCTAAGATATTTAATTTAAAGCCTGATGATATTTTTTATGAGGAGCTAAAAAACAAGGATCTTTAATCCTTGTTTTTGCTTGATAAAAAGGTTACTTTTTCAGCTATAACTTCGGTTAAATACTTACGACCTTCTTCTGTTTCATAATTGTATGTTTGAAGCCGTCCTTTGATACCGACAAGATCTCCTTTTTTACAGTAATCTGTAGTACTTGTTGCAACTCCTTGCCATAATTTACAACAGATGAAATCGCTTTCATATTCTCCTTCTGAGTTTTTATATGGTCTTGGAACAGCAACGACTATGCGTGCTACTTTTTTGCCTGTTTCTGTTTGGTATAATTCCGGGTCATTGGCAAGACGACCAACTAAAACAATTTGATTTAACAAGATTGTTCCTCCTTTCGCCAATCATAATACTCAGATAGGCTTGGGATGACAAATGGGAAAAAGATTGATTTAATACTTGAAAATAAGCTTTTTTCAGGATTATTTGATGGTAATTTGCTTATTTTCAGCGAAATATTTTTTTAGATATGTAAATTTACTAGTTTTGCCAATAGTAAATTGATTATTTTGAGGATTACTTTTATTGTAAAATTAATTTTTGGTAATATTTTTGATAGAAATTTTGTTATTTTCCAAATAATTTTTATGAAAAATTGATTTTTTCGAAAATTTACAAAGTAATTTTATCATTTTTAGCTATTTTAGGGATTAAAAAAGCAGGAAATTTGATTATTTTCCGGCTATTTTATTATGAAATTTTATTTTTTTAAATAAAAAGAAGTTACTAACATTCTAGGGTAACTTCGGTTTTTTTTGGTTTACCATTTTGATAATTAATTGTTATTTTGGCAACTGTTTTTGTCTTATCGCAGTTTTCTAAGCCTTGTAAGTTATAGTCTTCGCCATTTTCGTTGGCTTCTTCAAGCATATCAAGGGTTACTTCATAGACTTGAGTACTTTCATTTGAACTCATGTATTTATTAAAGTAGTCTTTTGCGGCAACACGCATTCTTTTCTCTTCTGCTTGTAAGTTTTGTTCAGTTTTGCCATAAAAGACGAAACCGATAATCGCAACTATGACTATAATTACGGCGACGATTATTCCCCATTTACCTTTCATTTTATTTACCTCCTTAGAAATAGTTTTTTAGCAGGGCGTTTAATTCTACGGCGTATTCCATTGGCAAGTTTTCCCTAAATTCATCGATGAAGCCAATTATTAGAAGCTCTTTAGCACGGTCTTCATTAAGTCCCCTACTCATTAGATAGAATAATTTTTCTTCATCAAGTTTGGATACTGTGGCTTCATGTTCAAGATATGACGTCGGATTATCAACGATATTAGTTGGAATAGTATCGCTTTTAGATTGTTTATCTAAAAGAATGGTATCACATTTGATAATACTTTTAGCATTTTCGGCAGATTTATCAATGTAAACTTTACCTCGATAATTAGCTACTCCACCACTAGCGGCGATAGATTTGCTGACGATGTTACTTGAGGTGTTTGGAGCTAAATGGATAGCTTTAGCGCCGGCGTCTTGGTACTGTCCTTTACTAGCAACGGCAACAGAGATACAACTTCCACTAGCGCCTTTGCCTTTTAAAACACAACAAGGATATTTCATATTGATTTTAGCTCCGATATTACCATCAATCCATTCCATAGTTCCATTTTCATCAACTTCGGCTCTTTCAGTTACGAGGTTATAAATGTTGTTAGCCCAGTTTTGAATGGTAGTGAAACGGCAACTGGCATTCTTTTTAACGAATACTTCAACAACAGCGGCATGAAGTGATCCAGTTGTGTGATAAGTGGCTGTACAGCCTTCCATATAGTGAACGTGACTATCTTCATCAACAATGATTAGAGTTCTTTCAAATTGTCCCATGTTTTTTGTGTCAATCCTAAAATAAGCTTGCAATGGTCTTTCGATTGTTACATGAGGTGGAACATAGATAAATGTTCCTCCACTCCATGCTGCACTGTTGAGGGCGGCATATTTATTATCGTCATATGGGACTAATGTTCCCATGTATTTTTTGACGATGTCAGGGTGTTTTTGTAATGCTTCGTCCATACTGCAGAAAATGACACCTTTGTCTTCTAACTCTTTTATCATATTTTGGTAAACTACTTCGCTTTCATATTGTGCGCCGATGCCGTCTAAATATTTCTTTTCAGCATCAATTAAGCCAATTTCAGCAAATGTGTCTTTGATTGGGCATTCATCCCAATTTTTTGTGGCTTTGGTATCTTTGGTTACTTTTTTGAAGTAATTGATACTATCAAAGTCTAGATCTATTTCAGGTCCAAAATCAGGATCAGGCATTTCTTTATATTTTTTATATGATTTTAAACGAAAGTCTGTCATCCATTTGGGCTCTTTTTTATATTTAGATATTTCGATGATTTTTTCCTCATCGAGTCCATATTCTTTTGTCATTTTTTTCACCCATAGTAATTGTAACATAAATATTTAAAAATAAAAAGCCTTCAGTTAGCTAAAAAACTAGTTTTGGGCTTCTATTTGGTTTAAGAGTTTTTCTAGACCCCACCAAGAAAGTAAGGCGCATTTTTTTCTGTTAGGCTGACGATGAATGTCATCATAGACGACGGCTTCTTCTAATATGTTTTTATCATATGGTTTCTCATCAAGCATATTTAAAAAATTTTGAATGATATTTTTTGCTTCATCTAAAGTTTTACCAATAAGGGTATCTGTCATAATAGAAGATGAGCTAGTACAAATGGCACAGGCTTCACCGTCAAACTTTATATCTTTGATTATGTTATTTTCGACTTTTAATTCGAGGTTTACTTCGTCAATACAACTTTCATTGTTCATGTTTATTTTAAGGTAATCATTATCCCCGGTAAGGCCTTTATTGCGAGGATTTTGATAATGGTCTAAAATGATGTTTCTTTTTATTTCGGAATCCATATTATTCACCTTCTTTTCCGTATACTGTTTCATCTAATTCGAAATAGAAATTTCTAAGTTCTTCAAATGTACAGAAGAAAACTGCTGGAAGATTTAGTGCCGCTTTGGTTTTAATTTCTTCAATGACGCTATTTATTGGAACGGCTTTTTTAAAGCTGATTTTAGTGTTTTGTTTTTCTTTATAAATGGCAACACCACATTTACCTTGAGTATATAACTTAGCGCCTGTTACAAACAAAATTTGGGCATTTATAACGTCATTTATTATTTTAGCAATGTTATAAACTGTTGACATTATTTGATAGTTATGAGTGTGATTTGTATTTATCATATTATCTTCGATTTCTTCTTTGATACGAGTAAACATTTGATCGGCATTTTCAGAGTCACATGATAGTTCGACGTATATTTTAGATGTACTATCACTGCGAATGTTAAATTCACAATTAGGTATTTCTGTTGTGAGGTCCATTAAACAACCAATAATGTTTAGTTTCTTAGAGTTTAAATGGAAGATGATGTAAGCAAGGTCTTTATCTTTTTTTCCTGTACTGGCAATTGATGGAATTATTTCGTTGTTATAGGCGGTATAGAGAAGTAATTCGAGTATTCTCGAACCTTCTGACATATCATGAAAATAAAGTGATCTTCCTTTGTCGTCCATTAAGGTTACATCGACGATACTTGGTTTTGTGTAGTTCATTTTATCCGCCCTCTTTCTTCTTTAATTATAAATGTTTTTTACTGTTTTGTAAATAATTTGGAATATTAGTTTTTTTGTTTAATATATTTTAGTATCAAAGGAGGAAATAATTATGGAAACACTTAAAGTAAGAGCTAAATCAAACCCTAGTTCAGTGGCTGGAGCTTTAGCAAATGTATTTAGAGAGAAAGGAACGGTGGAAATACAGGCAATTGGAGCTGGAGCATTAAATCAAGCGGTTAAGGCAATTGCGATTGCACGTGGGTTTGTAGCTCCAAGTGGAAAGAACTTAATTTGTATTCCAGCGTTTACCGATATTATAATCGATGGCGAAGAACGGACAGCTATTAAGTTAATTGTAGAGTCACGTTAGACCTTTTAAGGTCTTTTTTTGTTTTTTAGAGGATATGAGATTTTAATATCGTATATATATTATAGAGGTGACTATAATGCTTAAACCATTTAATAAAGATATTGACGGATTTGAAAATGAGGATGAGTTTGTCTTTTATTTAAATAATCGGAAGGTTGGAAATCTTAATCCGCTGTTTGACGATTTATTTACTTATCTTTTTGGTTTGGTTAACCCTGATTCAATGATTTCATGTATGAAAAGTTTTGAGAAGCAGAAAGCTGATATTATCGTAAAGATTGGTAATACAGAAAAACGGATTAGTATTAAGAAAGGAATTAAAAATTCTGTACATGCCGAAAAATTCGAGATTTTCATTTTATTTCTTCGAAGTATTGGTTTTGGTGATCCGATTATTCGTGAAATTTGTCTTTTTCATTATGGCGACGGGACTTTAGATGGAACGGGTGTTAAGAGAATTAGTTCTTTAGAATATAAAGAATGTCATCAAGATAAACTCGATATGATTAATTTTTATTTTAACCAAGAAGAGGTTATTAGAAAATGTGTGAAAAGATTCGTTTTACAAGGAAATAATTCAGATAAGGAAATAGATGCCATTATATATGGTACTGTAGATGATTTTATATGGGCAAGTTCTTCTGAAGTTATGGATGCAATTATACGAAACAAAGATATTAAAAGGACTGGTTTAGGTTTTGGGTCACTTTTTTATCAGCCTTTTAATAGATGCCTTAATTATAATAAAAAATATGAAGATAAAAGAAATTACATTCAGATAAAGTGGTATCACCTAGTTGATGATTTGATTTGGGCAATGAACGAGAGATATAAAAAATCTCATGTTTTATCTAATTAATTGTTTGATTTCTCTTGGTTTTTGACAAATGTATTTAGATTTAATTTTTATTTTTTTGAAATTGAAAGGCTGGAATGCTTGACATAGATTAAATTTATCAGTATAATTTATATTGTCTACTGATGCAGGTGTAGTTCAATGGTAGAATTCCAGCCTTCCAAGCTGACTACGGGAGTTCGATTCTCCTCACCTGCTCCATTATGAAAAACACTTACAGGATAAATTGTTCTGTAAGTTTTATTTTACAAAAAAAATCGAACTTCCACAAGGAAAGCTTGGAAATGTTAAAAAAAGTTGTATTTCTCGATAAAAAGTGATATTATTATTCCTTGTCTATTTAAAATGTTTAGAAGGGATTAGAAATGAAATTATTAGAAAATGATAATATTTACATTCAGGCAAAAGATTTAGCCATACTGTTTAATACGGATAATGCGATTCCTTTTTCAGTATTTGGAATTACACTTAGTAATCATAACTGGGTAAAAAAAGGACATGATTTTGATTTTATTGTTTTTGACGAAAGTTTTATTACTTATTTTAATGAATTCGATTGGATTATCGATTTTAATAAGGCTTTTGATTTAGATGAAGGGTTAATAAAAAAAGAAATTAAGAAACATCAAAAGATTTTAGAAGAATTAGATACTGATGTAGATATGAATAAGTACGAAAAGGAAAAAAACATAATTTTTGATTTAAGAATGATTCTTTCTTTAAAGAATGAAAAAAGATTTGTAATGAATAAAATTGACAGAGAAAATAAAAGATTAGCTTTGAGTAAAAGAATGTATTATATTACTGAAAGATAATTTTTATTGAATTGGCATTTAATTATGTGATATAATTTGTAATACAAGTCCCACTATAAAGGGACTTGTATTAGCCTATTAGAAAGGAATTGCTATGAAAATACTTGATAAAGATTTAGGCAGTGTGAATGTTCAAATTAAAGATTTGTATTATTTAAGTAATTGTTCTGAATACCATGATAGCATATACAAGTTACTTAAGCGAAATTTTTATAAGCTATCTATTTTAAGACCTGACGATGATTATTATTTAAAGTTTTGTGATACTTTAGATAGTGATTTGATTATGAAAAATCCATATATTGTTGATTTTGATGAAGTTTCTGAATTGTCAGTAGAAAAAATTCTTAAAAAGATAAATGATACGGAAAGACAAAAAGCTGAAGTGTGCCATCGTATTTGGAATATACTTTTTATAAAGCCAATGTATGATACAACTTCTTTACAAAAAGATATAACTAGTTATATAGGGTTATATAATAATGTGATTGATGATTATGAAAAAATTTGTAAAGATAGAAACTTAACTATTAAAATAAAAAGGAGATAATGAAAATTGAAAATTATTAAAAATGACTCTTTATATATTTATAATTCAGATATATATATGATACGATATTTTAGTGGAAAGAATTTAAATCTTAGTAATTTACGTCTTTACTATAATAACGATTCGAAAAAGGCTTCTGATTTTTTACTTGTAGATGATGAAGCTAAAGATTTTATAATAAGCCTAGATTATATAATTAATTTTGGTGACTGCATTATTTTATCAGATGAAGAAATTGATAAAGAAATAGTTTCATATGAAGACGATATTGATAGAATTACTAATAATAACAATTACGATAATCTTGAAAGTTCTAATTTAGAAATTGAAAAATATAAGTTTATGATTAAACAGCTTGAAGAAGTTAAAAAAGCTAGAAGAGGAAAAAGTAAAATTATTTTCCCCGATTTTATTCAAGACAAGTTACCAAAAGTTTCTGAGTCTAGAATGAAGAAGCTTATAAAAAGTTTACCTCGTTTATAAGGTAATCTTTTTTTTGCTTTGTAATATAATTTATTATGAATATAAATGATTATGTGAATTATTATAAAAACGTAAGCTTTAGTGAATATACGTGGAATGATATGGACAATTTAGTTTGTGCGGCTTTGGCTTATTTACCACTTGGAAAGAAGAAAATAGATGGTTATTTTTTACCAGAGAAAAATTTTAAAAAGAAAAATAATCTATCAGTTGCTTTATTATATGATTTATTAGATAGTACAAGATATAAAGGGTTAGAGTTATGGGACTATGTTAATTTGGTTAATGATGACACACAGTTTGGGGCAATAACAATTAGATTTGGTGAAGTGTGTTATGTAGCATTTAGGGGAACGGATAATTCAATTACTGGTTGGAAGGAAGATTTTGAACTTGGATATGATTTTCCGGTAAATGCACAAAAAATGGCGAAAGAATATTTAGAAAGTCATATTAAGGATAATGATAAGGTTATTTATGTGGGTGGACATAGCAAGGGCGGTAATTTAGCAATGGCAAGTGTTTTGGAAATTTCAGATAATATTTTTAAAAGAATAAGGTATGTTTATAATAATGATGGTCCAGGTTTTTTAAGGGATATTTTTAATTCGAAAGGTTTTAAAAGATTAGATAAAAAATTAAAAATGTTTTTACCAGAAAATAGTGTTGTCGGTATTTTGCTAAATAATACAAATAAATATCAGGTTGTTAAATCTAATGAGATAGGATTTAGACAACATGATTTATTTTCATGGCTGTGTTTTGGAGGATTTTTAATAAATGGAAAGTTATCTATTTTTAGTATAAAGGCAAGGAAGGTTTTTAATAATTGGCTCGAGAGGCAAAATTTAGACAGGCGAAAAAAACTAGTCGAAGGTTTTTTTGAATTAATTAGGTTGACTGGGGTTAAAAATTTCGACGAGCTTAAATTATCTAATATTAATAGGTTAATTGCAAATATAAATATCGACGAGCTGAGTAAAAAGATTTTAAAAGAAGCAATAATTATTTTTTCAAAATAATCTTCCCCTACTTTTTGTTTTTAATAAATTATGATATAATTTTATTGTGCATGTGTAGTTCAGTGGTAGAATGTGGGCTTCCCAAGCCTAAGATGCGGGTCCGATTCCCGTCACGTGCTCCAATAGATATTAAAAATTCACACTATTTTGGTGTGATTTTTTTAATATTTCTATGTATTTTGATAGTTTTTCTAACATAACGTCGACTGGATTATACTTATCTAAAGTTAATATATTTTCTAAGATGTTTGTAGAAAAGCCACTAATCATTGCAACATCGTTATCAAATTTAGTAACTGGAAGCCCTTGAACATTACCGGCAACGTTCCAAAATATTATTTGAGGAAGTGTATACCCTACTTCTTCAAAAGCCTTTTTCCATCCTTGGAAATTTGTCCCTTCTTTAGTATATACACCTTCATCAAATTCCATATCAGATATAATAAGGATATGACTTGGAAGGTCATTTTGACTCAAGTTATTTTCTTTGGCTGTTTTTAGGACTAACTCGAAAGCTTTGTCAATATCGGTATCAGCTATATAGACGGGAATGTTTTTTAATTTTTCTTTGATGGTTTTACCTTTTATTTCACAAAGATACGGGTTTGAAGAGAATGTTAAAAAGTGATTTTTAAAGATTCCATTGTTTCTTTCAGCAGTATATAAGGCTAAACCTAAAGATGTGCAATAAGGGATAGCATTATAAGAGAGCATTGAGCCTGATGTATCAGCCATAACTAAGATATTAGTTTGACAGTCTTTTAGAAAGTTATTTTGATTTTGCCACATTAAGTCATATAATTCGTCATCGCCAGAGTTAGTTATAATTTTTTTGACTATTTCGTAGGCAAATAAGCCTTGGGTGTTTATTTTACTTTGACCTACTTTAACTTCTTCTTTATACTTTTGATATTTTTGAGGCATTCTTTTTTGAAATGCCTTTGTATATTTAAGCATAGCTTTGGACGGAACGCGGTTAAAGTCAATGTTGTCGTAGGTTTTGACGGTAAGATTTTTTTCAACGATGTTTAATTTTTTCCTTAGATTTGAAAGCATAATCCGATATTCTTTTTCGGTTTGATGAAGTCTTTTTCTAAGTAATTTAGCTTGTTTGTTAGTTTGATTATGACTGCGATGTGATGGAAGCCATTTGGCAAGAAGAGAGGGATTTTCACTTTTAATGTCCTTTGCAAGTTGTTTTTTAATAAGGTTAATGACTTCTTTTTCAACTTTAGTGTTAAGTCCTAATAAGATGTAATCATATCTTCCAAGACTACTTATATGAGGTAAGATTTGTAAGGCCAAAGAAGGATAGTTATTACATAAATATTTAAAGATAGTTTTAAATATTCTTCTCTCGCCTTTACCATTTCTTATGTCTAAAATATAAAGTAAATTAGCAAGGGCAAGAGTTTCATCTTCAATTAGTGCATTATAAAATAATCTGATTATTTCATCTTCAGATGTATATCTAGAAATTTTAGTGAACACGTCTAGGTTATTATTATAGCTTTCGGCATAATATTTAGATCCTTTAGTGTTTGTTATTAAATTATTCTTTTTTAATGTATCTAATAGATTCATAGTTTCTCGCCTCCTAATTTTTTACAAGCCACAGCGTGGTACCACTTTTTATAATTACCAATCATATTAATCTCCAAATAGTAAGTTTGCTGTAAGTGGCTTTGTTTAATTAGATTATATATGTTTTTCGATTTGAAAAGGTCGCTTTTTTAGCGACAAAAAAAGCACTCATAGAATAGTGCCACAAAATGTGTATAGATAGTCATTTACTTTTGAGAGTTCATAAACTTTATTTTCTAAACACCATGAAATAATTTTATCAAATTTACTTTCGCTTAGGCTATATCCAGCAGAATTTAATAGTTTATTAAAATCACTTTGGTTTAGCTTCAAGGCTAAGCATAATTTAATAATGACATTTTTTCTTGGAATGTAATTTTCACTACATCTGATTTTCGAAAATAGTTTTCTATCTATATCAGCTTTTTTGTAAATCATAGAGTCTTTGAAACCGCTTTTGTCGATGAACGAAAATAGGATTTCATTAAAACTCCTAGATTTGTGACAATTTAAATATTCATTTAGATTCATATTATGACCTCCTTATAATCCACAAATAACTATTTTGGAATTTCATATCCAAATTTCTTTCTCAGTCATAAATCTGAATTTCAAATATTTAAATTGTGATTTCATTATAAGCTTTAAAAAAATAAATTACAAGGGTTTTGTTGTAATTTATTTTGTTTTTATATAAATATTATTTTAAGTACTTGTTAATATTAGTTTTTATTTAAGATTTTTTGATAAAATCAACTGCATATTCATTTTCAATGATATCCATGTGTAGTAGGTCCGGAGAGTATTTACATTTTAAAAATTTGCTTCCTACTCTGTCCGGTATCTTTAAGGTCACATTTTAGATATCATTTACATCTCTTTTCTAAAAAGTATTATAGTTCATGATAAAGCAAAAAAGATTCAGTGGGAATCTCCTTATTTATAAAAATTGTTTTAGTTTTTCAACGGCATCTTCTTGCATGTCAACATATTTTTTAGCTAATCTTTCGACTTCTGGATATGTTTGTTTATGGTTTAAAAGTTTTCTTCCTTCAATAATACCCATGTTTGTTCCTTGAAGTAAAAGTTCTGCTATTTTAGATGTGCTTTCGTCGGTTAAGGTTTTCATTTCAATGCCATACCAAGTCATGACTTTATTTACTGCACTTGTTTCATGGGGCGTTCCTTCGTTATATTCAGGGTACAGTTTTTTGATTTCGTCATTTATTTCTTTATATTTATTATACTGGCGGTCGAGTTCTTCTTTTAAGGCTTTATCTTTAACTTTATCAATAATGAAATGGATGGCATCTTGTCCCATGCAGGCGCCTTTGTTAAGTTCATCTAGAACGTTTATTTCGTTTTTATTTTCCATTAATATCCCTCCAGTGATATTATGGAATTTTTGAATTTTATTATACTAAAAAAGAGTTTTTATTTTAAATTTGTTTTAAAAAACTCTTCTATTTTAGCAAACGGTATTTTGTCTGTTTTGTCATATAAGTCGATGTGTTCAGCATCATTGACAACATATAATTCTTTGGGTTTTAAGGCTTTATTATAAGCTTTTTCACTAAATGATTTAGAATGAGCTTTGTCACCTACAATAAACAAAATTGACTTAGGGCTTCGAAAGTTTCCTAAGTACCAATCACTCATAATATATCATTTTTTTATTTTATCAACTAGTAACCTTAAACTTTTATTCTTCTTTATTTTTATATATCTTATATGAAATCTTATAACTTATAAAATACATTAAACCTGATAGTAAAATAAGTGCGACTAATCCAAAATTATTTAATATACTTTCTAATTTTTTCATATCTACGCTTAATCCTGATTGCTTTAAAAGAAATCCTGCACCTGCTCCGATTATAACTAAAACAAATAATACTATAAACATCTGTATTCTACCCTTTTCAGCTCCCCATTTGAAAATACTAGGAATTTGGATAGACTGAATTAACGAAATACCAAACATTCCACCAACAGATGTAGCAAGTAATGTTTCAATGTTTATATCTATCAAATTATCTGGTCTAAAATAATTCATAATATTACCAACTAATAATGTTACTATAAAGCCAAGTAACCCACCTAAGATAGTTGCTCCAATAGCCAAAACATATTTTTCTAAAACTATTTCTTTTCTAGTAACTGGTAAAGTTAAAATATATTTATTAGATTTTGATATTTCATCATAACTAAATGTTGATAAAGAAATCATACCAACAATAATTCCAATTATTACTGAACCCCAATATATGGCATCTGTACCAATAATAGCAATAGAGCAAAATAATACAACAATAATTAATGTAGTTTTATAACTAGCTAAATTATATAAATCTTTTTTAAGTAACCCTTTTATCATAACTATCTTTCTCCTCTTATATAAAACAACATTATATCCTCAATAGAAGGTTTATCTATTGAACTAATATTATATTTCTTTTTAATTTTATTCTTATCAGATGTAAGCACCTCATATTGATATTTTTCTTTTTTATAACTTACATAATCTTCTTTTTTTATTTTAGAAAATTCCTCTTGACTGCATTTCACCACTCCATAATCTTCTAGTAACTCCCATGTTGGAACATTTAAAATTATTTTCCCTTTGTCGATAAAAACTATATAATCAGAAATATGTTCTAAATCGGTAGTGATGTGTGAAGATAATAAAATTGATCTTGTCTCATCTTCTTCGATATACTTTCTAAATATATCAAGTATCTCACTTCTCACAACTGGATCAAGTCCGCTAGTTGGCTCATCTAAAATTAATAGTTTGGGACTGTGAGAAATAGCTGTCGCAATCTTTAACTTCATCTGCATACCACTTGAAAAATCCTTGATTAACTTATCTTTAGGTAAGCCAAATTGTTTTAAAAGCTCATAATATTTATCTTCGTTCCAATCATTATAAAACTCTTTCATAACAGAATTTATATATTTTGGTGTTAAGTAAGTAGATAAGAAACTATCATCTAATACCACTCCTAAATTCTGCTTTATTTCTTTTTCATTTTGTTTTACATCTTTATTAAATATTTTTACAGTACCATCTGCTTTTATAATATTTAATATCGCTTTAATAGTTGTAGTTTTACCAGCACCATTCTCGCCGATTAATCCTACAATAGCACCTGCTGGAACATCAAAACTTATTTTGTCTAACAAAAATCCATCATACTTTTTAGAAACATTTTTAACCTCAATATTATTCATTTAAAGTTCCTCCTCAAAAATCATTTTAAATAATTCCGCCACTTCCTCTTTAGAAATATTAGAAATTTTAGATATTTCATAAATCTTTTCAATATAATCTTGAATTTCTTTTAACTTTTCTTCCTTAATTAAATCTAGATTCTTAGGAAGTATATAACTTCCCTTTCCTTGCACAGTTTTAATAAATCCGGCTTTTTCAAGACCATCATAAGCTCTTTTAACTGTTAAAAAACTTATTTTTAAATCATTAGCTAAACTTCTAACTGATGGAAGCATTTCCCCTTCTTTAACCTCTCCTGTAAAAATGGCTTCCTTTATCGCATTTTCTATTTGTTCAAATATTGGCTGTTCATTACTATTGGTTATAATAATATTCATTATCCACCTCCTGTTATAACTGTTATATTAGAATTATAACACTTTATAACAGCTTGTCAATAGCTAATAATTATAAAAAGAAGAAAACTACTAAATTAGTAGCCTTAATCCATTTTATTAAAATTACTCTTTGGAAAATCAATAATTATTTTAGTCCAACCTTTATATTTAGATTCAGCTTTAATTTCAAGTCCTAGTTTATTGCAAATCTTTTTTGCTAGATATAAACCCATACCTGTTGATCTACTTTTCTTTCTATCACTTCCAGTAAATCCTTTTTCAAATACTCTTATTAAATCACTTTCTTTAATTCCACAGCCATTATCTAATATTTCTAATATAATCTTGTTTTTATCTTCTCTTGCGTCAAAAGTAATTACTTTTTTATCCTTTTCCATATATTTAACCGAATTATTTACAATTTGATTAATTACAAAAATAAGCCATTTTTCATCTGTTGCTACCTCTATATCTAAATTATTTGTTTCAATAGATATTTTATGTTTTAAAAAGTAGTCTTTATTTTGCATTAAAACTTGATGAATTATGTCTGATAATTTAATACTTTTAATAAAATAATCTTTCTCTGGATTTTCACTTCTCGCATAATAAAGTACCTGTTCGACTAGATCATCTATTTTTTGTACTTCTCCTTTTAGTTCAGTATCTTTATGATTATCACAGTATAATAGTAATGCAGAAATGGGGGTTTTTACTTCATGAACAAAACTTTCTATATATTCTCTATAATCTCCATATTTATGTTCCAGTTTAGATATTTCATCATTCATAGATTTTGTTGCTTTTTTCAAAGCATAATAATATGCACTACTTTTTATATCTTTAGGTTTTGTTAGAACTTCAGCAATCAAATATTTTTCTTCTAAATTATCTGTCAACGTTCTAATTTTTTGGACTTGTTTTATTATTTTTCTATAACTAATAAAAAGATATAAAGTCAATAATACCGTGCAAAATATAAATAAAGATAACATAACAGAAATATCAAAACCAAGTAAATATCCAAATACAAATTGAATAAAGATGAAAAGAATATAAAGTAAAATAAGTCCGATTTTCTCTTCTAGGTATTTCATCATATCTTATATCCCTTTCCTCTTATATTTTGAATAAAATCAGGCTTATCAATTTCTTCTAATTTCTTCCTTAATCTATTCAAATTAACATTTAAAATATTATCATCTAAATAATATTTTTCATTCCAAAGATAATCAAGTAATTCCTCTTTTGAAACAATTTTATCTGGATTTAAAAAGAAATAATATAAAATATGAAATTCATTTCTTGTTAATTCGGTTTGCTTATCTCCGTTTTTTATAATAGATAAATGCAAATCTAAAGTAACATCTTTTACTTTTATTTCTTTATATCTAATAGGATCTTGTACTTTTAAAGTTCTTTTAATTTTTTCTAGTAATATATCTTTGTTATATGGCTTTGTAATGTAATCATCTCCACCAGATAAGATACTTTTTAACTCATCTTCATCACTTGTCATACTAGTAACAAATATTATTGGTACATTTTCTTCTTTTTTAATTTTCCTGCAAATATCATAACCATTATCATTAGGTAAATTCACATCTAATAAAATTAAGGACTTATCTATATTTTTTATTTCTTTTACTATATCTTTGGTAAAATCATCTACCAGCAAAACTTTATAAGAATGAGCTTCTAAGAGTTCTTTTAATTCACTTCTAATTCTCTCATCATCCTCTACGATTAAAATTGCCATAATTAAACTCCTTTCGTAATTAATGTCCTTTAATATTATACCTTATTATCCCAAAAGAAAAAAACTCATTACCTAGAGCTTTCATCTTCAACATTGTTTTTAAATGTAATATAAGTTGCTATATAATAAATTCCATAAATAACTAAGAATATACCTATTGTTATAAATATTGTTACCAAATAATTCATTGATGCACTAGTTACTGCATAAAATAATCTATTTATTGAAAAGGCAGTTACAACGGCAATGACAATTGGATAAATTATTGGGAATAAGAAATTTGCAGTAATTTGTTTTCTAATAGTTTTATGAATTTGATCTTTTTCTACACCTAATTTTTCTAACAATTTATATTGATATTTATTTTTATTGGAGTCGCTTAATGTTTGGATAGATAAAATTGTACCAACCACTGTTATAAATATGAAACTCACATAAAGAAGAGAGAATGAAAATATTGTCATAGCTGATTTATTCATGGATTCATAATATCCTCTAACAGTAACTGGGAAGTATTTAGAAATGTAATCACCATCTGGGAACTCATAATAACCTATCTCTTCTAATTTCATGTTATCTTCTTCTGTTGTTTCATTTTTAGTATTAAAAACATAGAGTTCTGTTACCACTTGCATATTTTTAGCCACATCATCTGGGATAACAATAATGAAACTATTACCTGTTGACCATCCTAATCTAAAATTTTTTATAGTTGTATCTTTTAATGATAATTCTTTACCATTAATAGTAATTTTTTCATTAGATTTTTCTATTTTTTCTAAATACTCCTCAACTGTTTTATCTCCAGTAACAAAATACTCATCATCTTTTAATTCAATAGTATCTACTCCAAGCATTTCTAATAACTTATTATAATCAGAAACTTTTAAGTATGAATCATAATCATATAGACCATTATCTCCAATATCATCAATGTACTTTGATACTTGGTGGGACTTAAGAGTTAATATTTGATAATGTAGTTCATCAGTAATATCATAATTTTGATGAATATAATCTATATACTCCCATGCTTTTTCTCTATTATCACCGATTCCAGTCCAACTTTCATCTACTTCACTATACATTCCTTCAACTAAAATATCATAAGGTGCTTGTTGCTCTATATTGTTCTCATACGCATCTTTCATAACAAATGACATATTCATACAAATTAGATTTAAGGTAATTAATAAAGATAATGTTCCTAGTGCCATACCTATTGTTTTAGATTTTGCTTCAAAGTTTTTTACAACAAACAAATTATCTTTACTATATTTTATTTTCTTTCTCTTACTTATAAAAGCTAAAATAAAATCTCCAAGTGTAAATGTAATCCCATATATACTAACAATTAACATAATCATAGCAACAAGTAAATAAATTAACACATTTGGTTGCATTGTTTTAAAGAAATAATCACATATATATAATCCAGTAATTCCCATAATAACAAATATTATAAATAAAACATTTCTATATTTTTTCTTTTTCCATATTTTTTGTTCATTTTGCTTTTCTAAATATAATAAATCATGAATTTTCATTTTTTTCATTCTTCTACTACTTCTAAATAAAGTAAAAGCATAAATTAAAACAAAATATAGTATGGAAAGCAATACTGGTGTTAAAGAAACTTGCAAGGATATTTGATAAGGCATTTCAAATAAATTCATTACAATAGCAGAAAATAAATTTCCAAAAATTATTCCAATAAAGAAAGAAAGTGTAAAAGCAATAAGTCCTAAAATTAAATTTTCTAAAAGAAATAAACGATTAATTTGCTTTTTCTCAATACCTAAAATCATGTATGTACCAAATTCTTTACTACGTTTTTCAAACATAAAACGCATAGTATAATTAATAAGCCAAGCTATTACGAAAACAATAATTACACTTACAAATATTACAGCATATTTTAGATTACTCATCGTGGATGATAACTCTGTAATATCCTTTGAAAATGCTACAAAATTAAAAGCAAAAATTAATGAAAAAGCCATTACAACTGTTACTATATAAATAATATAATCTTTTAGACTTCTTTTAACATTACGAAGAGCTAATTTACTTAACATCACTCACATCTCCACCTAATAATGTTAATACGTCTAATATCTCGTTAAAGAATTCTTTTCTAGTCTTTTCGCCTCTTCTGATTTCATTAAAAATTTTACCATCTTTTAGGAACAATACTCTCTTACAGAAACTTGCACTAAATGAATCGTGAGTAACCATTAAAATTGTAGCATTTAATTTTTCATTCATTTCATCCATTGTTTCTAAAAGCATTCTACTACTTTTAGAATCTAATGCTCCTGTTGGTTCATCTGCTAAAATTAATTTTGGTTTATTAATTAATGCCCTAGCACAAGCACATCTTTGCTTTTGTCCTCCTGATACTTCATAAGGATATTTATTCAATATATCTGATATACCTAATTTTTTAGCAATATCAGTAACTTTATTATCTACTTTATTAACATCTTCTTTATTAATAATTAAAGCAAGAGAAATGTTTTCAGCAATAGTTAAAGTATTTAGTAAATTGAAATCTTGAAAAATAAATCCTAAATTTTCTCTTCTAAATGTTGCAAGCTCTTTTTCTTTTAATTCTGTTATATCTTCGTTTCCAACATAAATATGTCCACTTGTTACCTCATCTATTGTAGATATACAATTTAAAAGAGTTGTTTTACCAGAACCACTTGCTCCCATGATAGCAACAAACTCGCCTTCATCTACTTTTAGTGATAAATCATTAACAGCTTTAGTTATATTACTATTTGAGCCATAATATTTTTTTACGTTTTCTAATTTTAAAATTTCCATCTAATTTCCTCCTTCGTTACTAAGTATATCAGTAATAAAGGAAAATAAAAATTACACTTTTGTAAGTAAAAAAACAAATCTAAAATGGTATTAGACTCGTTTTAAAACATCTTATTCAACAAAAAATAAACAATAAATTACAATGATTCCAAAAAACATTAATATTCCAAACCCTATTATCAAATAAGTTTTTATTATACTTTTTACATTTTGTGAATCTTTATACAACGATTCTACTTTTTGCTGATCTATTTCCTTTATAATAGAATTAGGTATTGTATTATCCTTTACTAATTCATCTATACTAATTTCAAAAAGATTAGACAATTCTTCTAATTTGTCCATTTCAGGAGTTGTTTCACCAAGCTCCCATTTACTAACTGTTTGTCTTGCTACATTTAATTTATCTCCCAGTTCTTCTTGTGAAAGACCAGATGCTTTTCTTAATTTAATCAATTTTTCGTTAAATTTCAATTTTATCATTCCTTTCAATTTTAGATATAAAAAGCTCTTTAAATATCTAATACAATTATAATATCTTGACGCCTTATATCTACCATTTAGAACTGGAAATATGTCCCTTAAACATAACATTTAATATTTTAAAGTGTTTGTTTTAAAAATATTATTGTAGTAAGTATAAAGAAAATTCCATAAAAAATAGATGCTCTTATTTCTTTTTTATCTTTTGTATATTTATATTTATTATAACTATATGTCATACGATATATAAACCAAATCATTGCAAAACCTAAACAATTCATATCTTTTTTGCCATAATAAATTAATAATATTAATGTTATGAATGTAAATACATCTACACCAATTTTGGATGATTTTAAATCATAAAGTTCAGTAAGATTAACAATGTTTTCATCTGTTTTATTAATAATGTCTTCTTGTTTTATTTCTTCACCAGAAAGAATCTCATTTATAGTAACACCTAATATTTTACTTAATGGTTTTAATAATGACATATCCATTAAACATAATCCACGTTCCCATTTACTTACTGCATTTGTACTTACACCTAATTTTTCGGCAAGCTGTTCTTGTGTTAATTTTTTAGATTTTCTTTTTTGAGCAATAAATTTTCCTATTTTTTCTTGATTCATGATTATCCCTCATTTCAAGAATAATTTTATCAATTATTTTCTATTTTTTACACACACTAGAGGTTTAATTTTTAAATATACATAATTTCATTATCAAAAGAATGGATTATTATTTATTACTTTTTACTAAAACTATCGCTAAAATTAAAGTAATAACTATAACTACAATTGGTGCAACTTTAAAGAATATCCATTCAAAGGAATGCCATATAGTTCCAATAACGCTCCATTCAGGATTGCTATAATCCCATGATTGGTATGGACTACCTAATATAGCCAATATTATAAAAAGCGATATAATACATGCATCTAAAACTATTAAAAAGTTAATCGTTGATACTAGTACCTGTCAAGTACACACTAAATAAAAATAATTATTTTATGAATATTTAAGTCTGTATTGTACAGGT